>NZ_JARAYQ010000063.1:0-35738 GCF_033794505.1 Streptomyces sp. MB09-01
GTGTCGGGCGGGGGAGGAGGGTCAGGGGGTTGAGGTAGGTCTCGCCCGACAGGAGGCCCCAGTGCAGGCACGGGGCCGGACAGTGGGAGCCCTGCGCCAGGACCGCGACCACCTGGCCCGCCGTGACCTGCTCGCCCTCCGCGACCAGCGGGCGGACCGGTTCGTAGGTCGTGCGCAGGCCGTTGGGGAGGGTCAGGGAGAGCACTCCGCGGCCCGCGACCTGCCCGGCGTAGTGGACCCGGCCCGGCCCGACCGCGCGGAGCTCCGCGCCCACCGGGGCGGACAGGTCCACGCCGCGGTGCCCGGCCGCGTAGGGGGTCGGCGGCGGGTCCCACCAGCGGGCCACCGTCAGCGGTGCGGGCAGCGGGCGGGCTCCCGGAAGCCCCGGAAGGGCACCGGACTGGTGTCCGGGAACGGGCCCCGGCAGGGCTGCCTGGGCCAGGGCCAGGAGCAGGCTGAGCAGCAGAGTCGTCATGGGCCGTAGCGTCCCGCGCCCGCCCCCGGCCGCGAGCGGGCCTGTGGACGGTCCGCGCGCTGTGGACAACGGGGTCACCCGGCATACCGCCGGGTCCCGTACACTTCTTGTGGCGATCCGGGTCACCGGGTCGACTTCGCACGCCCCGGCACCAGCCCGAAACGGCCAGGTGACAGCGTCTCTCGGTCCCTCATGGGGCAGGGCGCGGCGGGGCGTCAGGAACCAAACCGAGAAACCAAGGAGATGGCCATGGCCGTCGTCACGATGCGGGAGCTGCTGGAAAGCGGCGTCCACTTCGGTCACCAGACCCGCCGTTGGAACCCGAAGATGAAGCGCTTCATCTTCACGGAGCGCAACGGCATCTACATCATCGACCTGCTGCAGTCGCTGTCGTACATCGACCGCGCCTACGAGTTCGTGAAGGAGACCGTCGCGCACGGTGGCTCCATCATGTTCGTCGGTACCAAGAAGCAGGCCCAGGAGGCCATCGCCGAGCAGGCGACGCGCGTTGGTATGCCGTACGTCAACCAGCGCTGGCTGGGTGGCATGCTCACCAACTTCTCCACCGTCTACAAGCGCCTTCAGCGTCTGAAGGAGCTTGAGGCGATCGACTTCGAGGACGTCGCCGCCTCGGGTCTCACCAAGAAGGAGCTCCTGGTCCTCTCCCGCGAGAAGACCAAGCTGGAGAAGACCCTCGGTGGTATCCGCGAGATGTCGAAGGTCCCCAGCGCCGTCTGGATCGTCGACACCAAGAAGGAGCACATCGCCGTCGGTGAGGCGCGCAAGCTCCACATCCCGGTCGTCGCGATCCTCGACACCAACTGCGACCCCGACGAGGTCGACTACAAGATCCCGGGCAACGACGACGCGATCCGCTCCGTCACCCTGCTCACCCGCGTGATCGCCGACGCCGTCGCCGAGGGCCTCATCGCCCGCTCCGGCGCTGCGACCGGCGACTCGAAGCCGGGCGAGAAGGCCGCCGCCGAGCCGCTCGCCGAGTGGGAGCGCGACCTGCTCGAGGGCGACAAGAAGGCCGACGACGCCGCTGAGGCCGCTCCGGCCGAGGCCGCCGCAGAGGTCGTCGAGGCCCCGGCCGCCGAGGCTGAGGCCCCGGCCGCCGACGCCGAGCAGGCCTGACCCACTGAGAGCGCCCGGCGTTCACGCGCCGGGCACTCACAGCACGGACGATGACGGCGGGGGAGCCGCGCCCAAGGCGCGGCGCCTCCGCCGTTCACCCGTAGATCTACGACTTCGAGAGAGAATCACAGACTCATGGCGAACTACACCGCCGCTGACGTCAAGAAGCTCCGCGAGCTCACCGGCGCCGGCATGCTGGACTGCAAGAACGCGCTCGTGGACGCCGACGGCGACGTCGAGAAGGCCCAGGAAGCGCTCCGCATCAAGGGTCAGAAGGGCGTCGCCAAGCGCGAGGGCCGTTCTGCCGAGAACGGTGCGGTCGTCTCCCTCATCGCCGACGACAACACCTCCGGTGTCATCGTCGAGCTGAAGTGCGAGACCGACTTCGTCGCCAAGGGCGAGAAGTTCCTGGCCGTCGCCAACCAGCTGGCCGCCCACGTGGCCGCCACCTCCCCGGCCGACATCGAGGCGCTGCTCGCGTCCGAGATCGAGCCCGGCAAGACCGTCACCGCTTTCGTCGACGAGGCCAACGCCAACCTCGGCGAGAAGATCGTCCTGGACCGCTTCGCGCAGTTCACCGGCGGTTACGTGACCGCGTACATGCACCGCACGATGCCCGACCTGCCGTTCCAGATCGGTGTCCTGGTCGAGCTCGACAAGGAGAACGCCGAGGTCGCCCGCGGCGTCGCGCAGCACATCGCCGCGTTCGCCCCGCAGTGGCTGTCCGCCGAGGACGTCCCGGCCGAGAAGGTCGAGTCCGAGCGTCGCATCGCCGAAGAGGTCACCCGCCAGGAGGGCAAGCCCGAGGCTGCCATCGCGAAGATCGTCGAGGGTCGCGTCAACGGCTTCTTCAAGGACGCCACGCTGCTCGGCCAGGCCTACGCGCTGGACAACAAGAAGTCCGTCCAGAAGGTTCTGGACGAGGCCGGTGTCACCCTGAAGCGCTTCTCGCGCATCAAGGTCGGCATCTGAGTCCGTCCGTACGCGACGGACACCGGACCCCGGTAGGGTCTGAAGCAGTCGTCCGTGCTTGCGCAGGACGACCGCAGATCTGACGAGGAGGCCATTGCCGTAGAGGGAACCGCAAGGACCCACCGGCAATGGCCTTCTTCGTATGTGCACGAGGAGATCTCCATGAATCAGGGCGTGGACCCCCACACCGCATCCGACGACAAGAGCGACCAGGACAAGAAGGGCCGCCGCTTCATGCTGAAGCTGTCGGGCGAGGCCTTCTCCGGTGGCGGAGGACTGGGCGTCGACCCCGACGTCGTCCACGCCATCGCGCGTGAGATCGCCGCGGTGGTCCGCGACGGCGCGGAGATCGCCGTCGTGATCGGCGGCGGCAACTTCTTCCGCGGAGCCGAACTCCAGCAGCGTGGCATGGACCGGGCACGGTCCGACTACATGGGCATGCTCGGCACCGTCATGAACTGCCTCGCACTCCAGGACTTCCTGGAGAAGGAGGGCATCGACTCCCGCGTGCAGACCGCCATCACCATGGGCCAGGTCGCGGAGCCGTACATCCCGCTGCGTGCCGTGCGGCACCTGGAGAAGGGCCGCGTCGTCATCTTCGGCGCGGGCATGGGCATGCCGTACTTCTCCACCGACACCACGGCCGCCCAGCGTGCCCTGGAGATCGACGCCGAGGCCCTACTCATGGGCAAGAACGGCGTCGACGGGGTCTACGACTCCGACCCGAAGAAGAACCCGGACGCGGTGAAGTTCGACGCGCTGGAGTACAGCGAGGTCCTCTCCCGCGACCTCAAGGTCGCCGACGCCACCGCGATCACGCTCTGCCGCGACAACAAGCTGCCGATCCTCGTGTTCGAGCTGCTCGCCGAGGGCAATATCGCCCGTGCCGTCAAGGGTGAGAAGATCGGCACGCTCGTCAGCGACCAGGAAACCCGGGCCTGAGCGGTCCGCCGCCGGACCGAGCCCGGACCGGCCCCGCCGGCCCCGCCCGCCTGAACCATCCATTCAAGACATGCAGGAGCACGTGGTGACCGAAGAGATCCTCCTCGAGGCCGAGGAGAAGATGGAAAAGGCCGTCGTCGTCGCCAAGGAAGACTTCGCCGCGATTCGCACCGGCCGTGCGCACCCGGCGATGTTCAACAAGATCGTGGCGGACTACTACGGTGCCATCACGCCCATCAACCAGCTCGCGTCCTTCTCGGTGCCCGAGCCGCGCATGGCGATCGTGACCCCGTTCGACAAGAGCGCCCTGCGCAACATCGAGCAGGCCATCCGCGACTCCGACCTCGGTGTCAACCCGAGCAACGACGGCAGCATCATCCGGGTGACCTTCCCCGAGCTGACGCAGGACCGCCGCAAGGAGTACATCAAGGTCGCCCGCACCAAGGCCGAGGACTCCAAGGTCTCCATCCGCGCCGTGCGCCGCAAGGCCAAGGACGCCCTCGACAAGCTCGTCAAGGACAAGGAAGCCGGCGAGGACGAGGTCCGTCGCGCCGAGAAGGAGCTCGACGACACCACCGCGAAGTACGTCGCGCAGGTGGACGAGCTCCTCAAGCACAAGGAAGCCGAGCTCCTCGAAGTCTGATGAACGACACTTCCTGGCAGCCGGAGCCGGTTCCGGCGGGTCCCGCATACGATGCGCAGGTGGGCCCGCACACTCGGCCCATGCCCATCGTGCCCGATGCCGCCGGCCGTGACTTCGACGACCGGGAAGCACGCGATCGGGGGGCCGCCCTGGACGGCGGCCCCCTCTTCCGCGCCGATACGCCGCCGCAGGAGCCCATGCCCAGCCCCCCGCCTCCGCATGCCCCGCAGCCGCAGGACGCCTCGCCCCCGCCGCCGAAGAAGCGCGCGGGCCGGGACCTGCGTGCCGCCATAGGGGTCGGCGTCGGTCTCGGCGCGGTGATCTTCGCCTCGCTGCTGATCGTCAAGGCGGTCTTCGTCGGCGTCATCGTCGTCGCGGTCGTCGTGGGCCTGTGGGAGCTCACCTCCCGGCTGCAGGAGAAGAAGGGCATCAAGGCCCCGCTCGTCCCGCTCGCGGTCGGCGGCGCGGCCATGGTCATCGCCGGGTACGTCCGGGGGGCCGAGGGCGCCTGGGTCGCCATGGCCCTGACCGTGCTGGCGGTCCTGGTGTGGCGGATGACCGAACCGCCCGAGGACTACCTCAAGGACGTCACCGCGGGCGCCTTCGCAGCGTTCTACGTGCCCTTCCTGGCCACCTTCGTCGCGATGCTGCTCACCGCCGACGACGGCCCCCAGCGCGTGATCACGTTCCTGCTCCTGACGGTGGTCAGCGACACCGGGGCCTACGCGGTCGGCTGGCGCTTCGGGAAGCACAAGCTCGCGCCGCGCATCAGCCCCGGAAAGACCCGGGAGGGACTGTTCGGCGCGGTGGCCTTCGCGATGGCGGCCGGCGCGCTGTGCATGGAGTTCCTGATCGACGGCGGCGCCTGGTGGCAGGGGCTGCTGCTCGGCCTGGCGGTCGCGGTCAGCGCCACCCTGGGCGACCTCGGCGAGTCGATGATCAAGCGGGACCTGGGCATCAAGGACATGGGCACCCTGCTGCCGGGCCATGGCGGCATCATGGACCGGCTCGACTCCCTCCTGCCGACGGCACCGGTGGTCTGGCTGCTCCTGGCGGCCTTCGTGGGCACCGGCTGACCTGCGAAAAGGCGGCGTGTGACGCCGGGCGGTTACTCTTGAAAGGCGCGCTGCTTCTGCGGCGCGCCTTTCGTCTTACAAGGAGTACCTGCCATGGCCCGCCCCGTTCCGGGAGAGCTCACCTTCGTCGCCCCTCGCGGGGCCAAGAAGCCGCCCCGGCACCTCGCCGACATGACCCCGGCCGAGCGCCGCGAGGCGGTCGCCGCGATCGGCGAGAAGCCGTTCCGAGCCAAGCAGCTCTCCCAGCACTACTTCGCGCGCTACGCGCACGACCCGGCCGAGTGGACCGACATTCCGGCGGGGTCGCGGGAGAAGCTCCAGCAGGAGCTGCTCCCCGACCTGATGAACGTCGTCCGCCACATCAGCTGCGACGACGACACCACGCGCAAGACCCTGTGGAAGCTGCACGACGGCACGCTCGTCGAGTCCGTGCTGATGCGCTACCCCGACCGGGTCACCATGTGCATCTCCTCGCAGGCCGGCTGCGGCATGAACTGTCCGTTCTGCGCCACCGGCCAGGCGGGCCTCGACCGCAACCTCTCCACCGCCGAGATCGTGCACCAGATCGTCGACGGCATGCGCGCGCTGCGCGACGGCGAGGTCCCGGGCGGCCCGGCGCGGCTGTCGAACATCGTCTTCATGGGCATGGGTGAGCCGCTGGCCAACTACAACCGCGTGGTCGGCGCCATCCGCCGGCTCACCGACCCCGAGCCCGACGGCCTGGGCCTGTCGCAGCGCGGCATCACCGTCTCCACCGTCGGCCTGGTCCCGGCCATGCTCCGGTTCGCCGACGAGGGCTTCAAGTGCCGTCTCGCCGTCTCGCTGCACGCGCCCGACGACGAGCTGCGCGACACCCTGGTCCCCGTGAACACCCGCTGGAACGTCCGCGAGGTGCTCGGCGCGGCCTGGGAGTACGCGGAGAAGTCCGGTCGGCGGATCTCGATCGAGTACGCCCTGATCCGCGACATCAACGACCAGGCCTGGCGCGGTGACCTGCTGGGCAAGCTGCTCAAGGGCAAGCGCGTCCACGTCAACCTGATCCCGCTGAACCCCACGCCGGGCTCGAAGTGGACCGCCTCGCGGCCCGAGGACGAGAAGGCCTTCGTCGAGGCCATCGCCCGCCACGGCGTGCCCGTGACCGTACGGGACACCCGCGGCCAGGAGATCGACGGCGCGTGCGGCCAGCTCGCCGCCTCGGAGCGCTAGATTCCGGCCAGGGACGTTCATATTCGGCCACGGGGTACCCTGTGGCCGAACCAATTTCATATTCCGACAGGGGAGCGCCACAGCGCTGAGAGTGCGGTATCCGTCATCCGCAGACCCTCTGAACCTCGCCCCGGTCATTCGGGGTAGGAAGTTCGGTCACCACTCAAGCTGTTGCGCCCTGCCCGGCGTCCGCTCCCACAGAGCGCCGGGCCGGGCCGCGTCTTCTCCTGGACATCCCAGGAGGAATTCACCAGTGAGCACCACCAAGAAGATCGCGGGCGCCGCGCTCGCGGCCGCGCTGGGCGTCACCACGCTCAGCGCCTGCGGCGACGCCAAGGACAAGACCGCGGGCGCGAGCGACGCCCCCAAGTCCAAGACCGTGACCCTCGTATCGCACGACTCCTTCAACGTGACCGACACGGTCCTCAAGGAGTTCGAGCAGCAGAGCGGCTACACCGTCAAGGTCCTGAAGTCCGGGGACGCCGGCGCGGCGCTGAACCAGGAGATCCTCACCAAGGGCTCCCCGCGCGGCGACGTCTTCTTCGGCGTGGACAACACCCTCCTCTCGCGCGCCCTCGACAACGGCATCTTCACGCCCTACGAGGCCAAGGGCCTGGACGCGGTCAAGCCCGAGTACGTGCTCGACAAGGAGCACCGGGTCACCCCGATCGACTCCGGCGACATCTGCGTCAACTACGACAAGGCGTACTTCGCCGACAAGAAGATCGCCCCGCCGCAGACGCTGGACGACCTGGTCAAGCCGGAGTACAAGAACCTCCTGGTCACCGAGAACGCCGCGACCTCCTCGCCCGGCCTCGGCTTCCTGCTCGCCTCCGTCGGCAAGTACGGCGAGGACGGCTGGAAGGACTACTGGAGCAAGCTCAAGGCCAACGGCGTCGAGGTCGTCGACGGCTGGGAGCAGGCCTACAACGAGCGCTTCTCCGGCTCCGCGGGCGGCAAGAAGGCCAAGGGCGACCGCCCGCTGGTCGTCTCCTACGCCTCCAGCCCGCCGGTCGAGGTGCTGTACGGCGAGCCGCAGCCGGCCGAGGCCCCGACGGGCGTCGCCACCGGCACCTGCTTCCGCCAGATCGAGTTCGCGGGCCTGCTGAAGGGCGCGAAGAACGAGGAGGGCGGCAAGGCCCTGGTGGACTTCCTGGTCAGCAAGAAGTTCCAGGAGGACATGCCGCTCCAGATGTTCGTGAACCCCGTGACGAAGGACGCTGCCCTGCCGGAGCTGTTCACCAAGCACGGTGTGGTGGTCGAGAAGCCGGAGAACGTGGCTCCCGAGACCATCGCCAAGAACCGTGAGCAGTGGGTCAAGGCATGGACCTCGCTCGTCGTGAAGTAGGCGGTACCAAGGGGCCGGGCGCGGCGTCGGGGGGCGCCGCGCCCGGCCCCGGCCCTCACCGGGGCGGCCGGGCGACCGCCGTGCGGCTCGCCCTGATGGCCGTGCCCCTGGCCTTCTTCGGGCTGTTCTTCGCCTATCCCGTCGCCTCGATCGTCGGGCGCGGTCTCAAGACCGACGAGGGCTGGCAGTTCGGGCGGGTCGGCGAGGTGCTGACCCGGCCCGACATCGCCGGCGTGCTGTGGTTCACCACCTGGCAGGCGCTCGCCTCCACCGTGCTCACGCTGCTGATCGCGCTCCCCGGCGCGTACGTCTTCGCGCGCTTCGAGTTCCCCGGCAAGCAGCTGCTGCGGGCCGTGGTGACCGTTCCCTTCGTGCTGCCGACCGTGGTCGTCGGCACCGCCTTCCTCGCGCTGCTGGGACGCGGCGGGCTGATGGACGAAACGATGGGGGTCCGGCTCGACACCACCGTCTGGGCGATCCTTCTCGCGCACGTCTTCTTCAACTACGCGGTCATCGTCCGCACCGTCGGCGGGCTGTGGGCGCAGCTCGATCCGCGTCAGGAGGAGGCCGCCCGGGTGCTGGGCGCCGGCCGGTTCGCCGCCTGGCGGCGCGTGACGCTGCCCGCGCTGGCCCCGTCGGTGGCCGCGGCCTCCCTGATGGTCTTCCTGTTCACCTTCAGCTCCTTCGGCGTCGTGCTGATCCTGGGCGGGCCCGCCTACTCCACCCTGGAGGTGGAGGTCTACCGGCAGACCGCGCAGCTCCTGGACCTGCCGACGGCCGCCGTGCTGACGATGGTGCAGTTCGCCGCGGTCGGCGCGATCCTCGCCGTGCACGCCTGGACCGTGCGCCGGCGCGAGACCGCACTGCGGCTGGTGGACCCGGGCCGCACCACGCACCGGCCACGCGGCTGGGCGCAGCGCACGCTGCTGGGCGGCGTCCTCGCGACCATCGCGCTGCTGATCGTGGCGCCGCTGGCCGTGCTGGTCGAGCGGTCCTTCGACGCCCCCGGCGGATACGGCTTCGGCTTCTACCGGGCGCTGCAGGACGCGGGCGCCGGCGGCGGAACCTTCCTGGTGCCGCCGCTGGAGGCGATCTGGAACTCCCTCCAGTACGCCCTTGCCGCCACCGCGATCGCCCTGTTCATCGGCGGACTGGCGGCCGCGGCACTGACCCGGCGCGCGGGCCCCTTCGTACGCGGCTTCGACGCGCTGCTGATGCTGCCGCTCGGGGTGTCCGCCGTGACGGTGGGCTTCGGCTTCCTCATCACCCTGGACGAGCCGCCGCTGGACCTGCGGACCTCGTGGATCCTCGTGCCGCTGGCGCAGGCGCTGGTGGGCGTGCCCTTCGTCGTACGGACCATGCTGCCGGTGCTGCGCGCGGTGGACGGCCGGCTGCGGGAGGCGGCCGCCGTGCTCGGCGCGACGCCGCTGCGGGCCTGGCGGGAGGTGGACCTGCCGCTGGTGCGGCGGGCGCTGCTGATCGCGTCCGGATTCGCCTTCGCGGTGTCGCTGGGGGAGTTCGGCGCGACCGTCTTCATCGCACGACCGGACCAGCCGACGCTGCCGGTGGCCGTGGCACGGCTGCTGGGGCGGGCCGGCGAGATGAACTACGGGCAGGCGATGGCCCTGAGCACGATTCTGATGCTGGTGTGCGCGGTGTCCCTGCTGGTGCTGGAGCGACTGCGGCCCGACAAGACCTCCGGAGAGTTCTGATGACACTGCTTCAGCTGGAAGGGGTGTCGGTCCGGTTCGGTGAGCGCGCGGTCGTCGACTCCGTGGACCTTGCGGTCGCCGAGCACGAGATCGTGTGCGTCCTGGGCCCGAGCGGGAGCGGGAAGTCCACGCTGCTGCGGGTCGTCGCCGGGCTCCAGCAGGTGTCCGCGGGCCGGGTGCTGCTGGGCGGGGACGACCAGGCCGGCGTACCCGTGCACCGGCGGGGCGTGGGCCTGATGTTCCAGGACCACCAGCTCTTCCCGCACCGCGACGTCGGCGCGAACGTCTCCTTCGGCCTGCGGATGCGCGGTGGCGGGCGGGCCGCGCACGCCTCCCGGGTCGCGGAACTGCTGGAGCTGGTCGGGCTCCCCGGGGCCCAGGGCCGGGCGGTGGCCTCCCTGTCGGGCGGCGAGCAGCAGCGGGTGGCGCTGGCCCGGGCGCTGGCGCCGTCGCCGCGGCTGCTGATGCTGGACGAGCCGCTGGGACAGCTGGACCGCGGCCTGCGGGAGCGGCTGGTGGTGGAGCTCCGGCAGGTGTTCGCCCGGCTGGGCACGACGGTCCTCGCCGTCACGCACGACCAGGGGGAGGCCTTCGCACTGGCCGACCGGGTCGTGGTGATGCGGGACGGCCGGATCGCGCAGGCCGGGACCCCGCTGGAGGTGTGGCAGCGGCCCGCGTCGGAGTTCGTGGCGCGGTTCCTCGGCTTCGAGAACGTCGTCGCGGCCGTGGTCTCGGGCACGGCCGCCAGGACCCCGTGGGGCAAGGTCCCGGTGCCGGAGGGATCCCCCGAGGGGGAGCAGCGGCTGCTGATCCGCCCGGCCGGGGTGGTGCTCTGCGCGGCCGGCCTGCGGTGCGAGGTGGTATCCCGCACCTTCCGCGGCACGCACGTCGCGCTGCTGCTGCGGCCGGAGGCGGGACCGGTCCTGGAGGCGGAGTGCGGGCTGGAGGGGGCGCCGGCCGCGGGGGACCGGGTCGCGGTGACGTTCACCCCGTCCGAGGTCGTCGTCCTCCCGGCGGCCGGCACCCGCTAGGCGCTCCCGGGTCAGGGGCGGATGCCGTCACAGGCGATGGGCAGGTGGCGCGGGCCGCGCAGGACCGCGTTCTGACGGTACGGCGGCGGATCCTCCAGCAGCCGGGGGTTCTCCAGCCGGCGGGCCAGTTCGCTCAGGGCGAGCTGGGCCTCCTGGCGGGCGAGCGGCGCCCCGAAGCAGCTGTGGATGCCGCTGCCGAGGCCGAGGTGCTGGATGTCCTTGCGGTCGGGGTCGAAGCGATCCGGGTGCTCGAACCGCTTCGGGTCACGGTTCCCGGAGGCCAGGATCAGCCACAGGGAGGCGCCCTTCGGGATGGTGACGCCGGAAACCTCGATGTCGGAGAGGGTGGTGCGCTGAGGGAGCAGCTGCACGGGGGGCTCGTACCGCAGCAGCTCCTCGACGATGGGGACGGACAGGCCGGGCTCCTCGCGGAGCCTCTCGAGGACGTCCGGGTGGCGCAGCAGGGTCAGCATGCCGTTGGTGATGAGGTTGACCGTGGTCTCGTGGCCCGCGATCAGCAGCAGCGCGGAGGTGCTGAGCGCCTCCATGGTGGTCATCGAGCCGTCCGGGCCGTCATCGGTCGCCAGCTGGGACAGCATGTCGCCGCCCGGGTTCTTGCGGCGCTCCTCGATCAGCCCGGCCAGGTACATGCCCAGTTCCATGCGGGCGTCCATGGCGCCCTTGCCGTGCTGGGCGGGGTCCGCGTCCGGGTCGGGGTCCAGGCTCGCGGCGAGGGTCTCCGCCCAGACGTGGAACTTCGGCTCGTCCTCGCGGGGCACGCCGAGCAGCCGGCAGATGACCGTGACCGGGAAGGGGTACGCGAACTGGTCGACCAGGTCGACCCGGTCCAGGTTCCCGGTGGTGGCGATGGAATCGATGAGCCCGGAGACGAGCCCGCCGAGTTCGTCGCGCATGTCGTACACCCGGTGGGGGGCGTGCGGCGGCCCGAACGGCCGGTTCGTCATCCGCCGCAGGCGGTCGTGGTCCGGCGGGTCGAGCTTGAGGAAGGACGGCGGCAGGGCCGCCCCCGTCCCCTCGTCCTCCGCCTGGCCCAGCGGGTCGGTCCCGGTCGACTTCAGGTTCTTGGCGTCGGAGCTGATCCGCGGGTCGTGCAGGAGGCTGTGGATCTCGTAGTACGTGCTGACCACGTACGGGCCGTCCCCGTCGTGGGACACCGGGGTCTTGCGGAGCTCCTCGTACAGCGGATACGGATTCGCGCGGTTCGCGTAGTCGATGATCTCCCTCAGGAGGGCTTGTGTCATGGCGGGGCCTCGTGATCCTCGTGCTCCTCGGGGGAGGGCGCGGTGCGGTCTCGGACGCGGTCAGGGGCGCCCGGGGACGAAGGTCATCTTCCGGTCGGCCGGCGAGTAGCCGCTGAGGGTGATGGTCGGTCCGTGCGTCGGCACCGAGGGGTCCGGGAAGTCCGCCGGTACCGGCTTGTGCCCCTCCGGCCTGCGGTCCACCGTGGAGAACTCCGGGGGGAACGGCGCGGTGCTCTCGATCTGGTGCTCGTAGAACGGGAGCCACCGGCAGTTGTCGAAGGTCACGGCGGCGATCACGCGCCCCTGGTACCCGTACACGGCCACGAACCGGCGCTCCGCGAGCGAGCCCTGCGTGACGAGGAGTTCGGTCCCCATCGGCGGTACGCCGACCGACTTGACGTTCACCCCGAACTGGGAGGACCAGAACGCCGGCACCCACAGGTGGGGGCGGCGGTCCGCGCTCTCGCTGAGCATGTTGTGCGCGGCGGTGTCGGCCTGCGCGACGGCATTGCCCCAGTGCTCCAGGGAGAGGAACTGGTAGCCGAACAGCGCGTGCGGGGAACGGGCCACGTCGCCCGCCACGTAGATGTCATCGGTGACGATGCCGCGGATGTCGAAGGCCCGGCAGCCCGCGTCGCAGGCGATGCCGCGGGGGCCCGCGCCCAGTCCGGACCCGGCGAGCCACTCGGTGTTGCGCTGCGCGCCGAGCCCGACGACCACCACGTCGGCCTCGACGGTGGACCCGTCGGAGAAGTGCGCGGCGCGGACCCGTCCGGCGGGGTCGCCCTCCAGCCCGGTCACCATGACCCCGGTGCGCAGGTCCACCCCGTTCTCGCGGTGCATCTCGGCCGCGACCTCACCGATCACGCCGCCGAGCGCGCCGACCAGCGGCGCCGCGCCCCGTTCGGCGACGGTGACGTCCAAGCCGCGTTCCCGGCAGGCGGAGGCGATCTCGGAGCCGGTGAAGCCGGCTCCGATGACGAGCACCCGGCGGGGGCCGGCGGCGAGGGCCTGTTGCAGTCCTTCGCCGTCGTCGCGGGTGCGCAGGACGAAGACTCCCTTGAGGGCGCCCTCCTCCGCGTTGGGCCAGGGCCGCGCCCGGACACCGGTGGCGATCAGCAGCCGGTCGTACTCCACCTCTTCGCCATTGCCGAGCCTGACCCGGCGGGCGGCCATGTCCAGGCCCGTGGCGGCGACCCCGAGGCGCCAGTCGGCGTCGATCGCCCGTCGGCGGGGGAGTGCCGTGTGGTCCGCCACCGCGTGGCCCAGCAGGACCTGCTTGGACAGCGGGGGCCGGTCGTAGGGCTCGTACGGTTCGTCGCCGATCATCGTGAGCGAACCGGTGAACCCCTTCTCGCGCATGGTCTCGGCCGCCCGCAGACCCGCCAGGGAGGCGCCGACGACGACGATGCGGCCCTCGCGCTTGAGCCGCTCCAGGAATCCGTCGTGCGTTCCTTCAGCAGTCACCGCGCGCCTCCGGAACGGGGGCCGGCTCCGGCCACGGCATCCGGGGCCGGCACGTTCGCCATGTCCTCGTCGGTCAGTTCGAGGAGGATCGCACCGACCGGACAGGCGGCCACGGCGCGTTCGACGTTCTCGCGCTGCTCGGCAGCCGCCTCCGGGTTGTAGAGCAGCGACTCGTCACCGTGCATGGCGAACACGTCGGGAGCCAGGAACGCGCACTGGGCGTATCCCTGGCATCGGTTGAGGTCGACGACAAGCCTCATGACGGTGCTGCCTTTCCCTAGGCCGGGTACCCCGTCACCCCCCGAGAACCCCGATCCTCCCCTTCACCTCAGGATGCATGCGGGACCCCGAGGCTGCCTGCCGGAGTACGGATCACCAGGTCAGCCGCGGTCAGGGAGGGCCGGACCGGCCCGCGCGCGCCGTGCCGCGCCGGGCGCGCAGGATGTGCACGCTGATGATCAGGGCCCAGGCCGGGAAGAGCAGCTCGGACCAGGGCACGCCGGAACCCACCACGATCAGGACCAGGCCGACCACGGTGCCCAGCAGGGCCAGCGACCGCGGGAAGACGCCGAGCAGCCGCCCGATGGTCGAGGTCGCGAGGACGAAGACGGCTGCCATCCGCATGGCGTACGTCGCGAGGAGCGTGTAGGCGTAGTGGCGGCCGAAGTCGGAGGGCGTGTCCTCGTTCAGCACGGTGCCCGCGGCCGCGGCGGCGGCGAACAGGGTGGCCACGAAGACGAATCCGCTGCCCAGGAACACGGTGGCGACGAACCGGTCCTCGGCCTCCCCCGTGTGTGCGCGCAGGGCGCCCATGAACCAGAGGAAGAAGATGCCCGCGAAGGGCACGATCTCCAGGGCGACCTTGACCGCCCAGCGCTTGTCCGGGTCGATGGCCGCGTCGGCGGCGTCGCCAGGAACGGCGATCCGCATCAGGACGATCGCCGCCCCGAGCAGCAGGGCGAAGCCGACTCCGGCCATTCCGGCGGCGCGCGGTGTCTTCAGCCGATCGGTCGTGGGCTCCATCAGCCCCTCGCTCTCTCCCCTGGTCCAGCAAGCGGCAGCCGCCCTCGCGCCACCACCAGGAGACGGCCGACCGGGTGATGCCCGGCCGGCCGGTGGGTCAGCCGACCGGCTCCGGCACCGGGGCCCCGGCCTCCTCCTCGGCGCCCTCGTGCTTGCCGTACCAGGCGACGGCCACCGCGCCCGCGACGGCCAGGACGAAGCCGAGGACCGCCAGCCAGGCCAGGCCCGGGCGGGAGGCGTCGCCCAGCCAGAGCACGCCGATCGCGCCCGGGAGCACCGTCTCGCCGACGACCAGGGCCGCCGTGGCGCCGTTCACCGAGCCGATCTGGAGGGCGACGGTGTGCAGGTACATGCCACCGATGCCCGCCACCAGAATGGCGTACAGGGCCGGGTCGGAGAGGAAGGTGCCGAGGTCGAACGGGTCCACGCCGTCCAGGATCCGGACGCCGACGCCGAGCGCGCCGAAGCCCAGGCCCGACAGCAGGCCCGCCAGGATCGCCGCCCCGCCGCCGAGGAGGCGTACCGCGACCGTGCCGCCCACCATCAGCAGCAGGGTGATCCCCAGCAGCCACCAGTGCGTGGACATGGGCGCGTGGTGGCCGCCCTCGTGGCCCGCCGCCGTCGCCAGCAGCACCAGCGCCGTGCAGACGACGCCGATCGAGGTCCACTCCTTCCGGCTCAGCCGGATGCCCAGCATCTTCACGCTCAGCACGGCCGTGATCACCAGGTTGGCGCTGATCACCGTCTGCGAGAGGAACAGGGGAAGGAGGCGGGCGGCCAGGGCGCCGAGCCCGAAGCCCACGAAGTCCAGGATCGTGCCGACTATGAATTCCCAGGTCATCGCCGCTTTCGCGGTGGACGACAGGTTGGGGCCGCCGTGGGCGGTCACCCCGGCGGCGGTCGGGGACATCCGGGCGGCGCGGCGCGATCCGACGGCTTGCAGCACGGATCCCGTGCCGTAGCAGATGGACGCCGCGACAGCGGTCAGCAGGCCTATGAGCACCAAGGGCTCCGTTCACGTCTGGCAGGTTTGCGGTACCTCTGCCAGACGTCAGAACGGGCCGCGAAGTTGCGTCCTGAGCTCAGCTCATTGACGCGAGGACGCCGGGGACCTCGTCCACCGAGTCGACCAGCGCGATCCGGGACTCCATGGCGCGGCCGCGGGCCAGCGCCTGCAGCAGGGGCCAGGCCGGGAGGTGCTCGGTCCAGTGGGTGCGGCCGACCAGGATCATCGGTGCCGGCTCGCCCCGGGACTCGTAGTAGTTCGGCGTGCCGTTGTCGAAGATCTCCTGGACCGTGCCCGCGGCGCCGGGGAGGAAGACCACGCCCGCGGTGGACCGGGCCAGCAGCCCGTCCTCCCGGGTGGCGTTCGCGAAGTACTTCGCGCTGTGGCCCGCGAAGGCGTTCGGCGGCTCGTGTCCGTAGAACCAGGTCGGGATGCCCACCGAGTCGCCGCCGCCGGGCCAGCGCTCGCGTACGGCGAAGGCCGCGCGCGCCCAGTCGGACACCGACGGCGTGAACGACGGGGCCTTGGCGAGCAGCTCCAGGGCCTCCGCGAGGGCCTCGTCCGGGGCCGGGGCGAGGTAAGCGCCGAGGTTGGCGGCCTCCATCGCGCCGGGGCCGCCGCCGGTGGCCACGGTCAGCCCGGACCGGGTCAGGGCCCGGCCCAGCTCCGCCGCGCCGCGGTAGTCCGTACCGCCGCGGGACATGGCGTGGCCGCCCATCACGCCGACGACCCGCGCGCCGACGAGGTGTTCGTCGAGGGCGTCCGATATGGCGTCGTCGTGGATGGACCGGAGCATGGAGGAGTAGACGTCGCCGTCGGCCTTGGTCTCCTGGAACCAGGCGTAGGCCAGGGCGTCGGGGGTGGTCTCGTACCCGTCGGGCAGCCCGGCGAAGAGCTCCTCGGGCGTGTAGAGCAGGCCCCGGTACGGGTTGAACGGCAGGTCCGGGACGGGCGGGAAGACCAGCGCGCCGTCGGCGCGGACCTTCACCGCGGCGTCGGGCTCCATCGCGCAGCCCAGGAACACGGCTGCCGAGGTGTCGGCGGAGAGCAGGGCGAAGGTCCGCTCCAGCAGGTTGACCGACTGGATCCGGTAGCCGCTGAGGGAGCCGCGTGCCGCGACCTGGTCGAATTCGGCGAGCGTCTCGATCTCGATGTCTGCGTTGACCATTCGGCCCACCCTAAGGGCTGCCCGCGTCAGCGGGTCAGTGCCAGCGACGTCAGCTGCGCCACACCCCAGCTGAGCGGAACGCACACCGCCACGAGCGCGCCGGCCCGCAGACTCGCCGCCGTGCGCAGGACCTTGGCGGGTGCGCCCAGGTCGAGCAGGGCCTCGCGCGCGGCGCTCCGGCTGCGGCGCGCCTCCACCGCGGATGTGAGAAGGGTCGCGGCCGCGCACAGGGCCACGAGCGCGGCGGCCGGACCGGTCAGCGGGCCCAGCGGGACGAGCGGTCCGCCCGCGTCGCGCAGGGCCAGGGCGGTGAGGGCGCCGACGCCGACCGAGCACAGCACCCCGAGCGGCGGGCCGATCCGGGGCGCGTCCTCCTGGAGGACGCGCCCGGCCAGCAGCCGCAGCGCGCCCGGGCGCACGGCCTGGACCAGGCTCCCGGAGGCGTAGGCGAGGCCCGGCCCGGCGAGGGCGAGCCCGATCGCGGTCAGTGCCCAGCCGGCGAGCATTCCGGGGCCGCTCCGGCCCGCGTAGGCCTCCACGGCGAGCCCGCAGGCGGTCAGCGCGATCCCCCAGGGCAGGCCGGTCTGCGGGGCCAGCGGCCGGTGCGGGCGCAGGGCGAGGACGGTGGCGGCCGAGGCGGTCAGCGGGATCATGGCCAGCAGGGTGAGGGCGGCCGCCACGGGCAGCGGCTGGTCCGCGTGGAGCAGCCCGGCCCCGGCTCCGTCGAACGGCAGCCCGGCCAGGTCCCCGCGCAGGTGGAGGAAGGCGGCCAGGGCCACGGCGCTGCCCAGGGCGCAGGCGACGGCGGTGGAGATCGTGGCGACGAGGGTGCGCCGTACGGGTCCCAGCCCGGCCGCGTCCATGCCCTCGCGGGGCCGGTTCGCGGGGTCGGCCCGGGCCACGGCCACGGCCAAGTGGACGGTGACGGCCAGCGGGATCAGGGCCCACAGCAGGCGAGGGAACGATCCGGCGGGCCGGGCCACGGCGCCGGCGAGTACGGCGAGCAGCAGGAACCCGGTCCCGGCCGAGGCGGCGGCGACGAGGAGCCGCCGCAGCTGGACGAGCGGCCGGGAACCGCGGGCTAGGCGGAGAGCGAGCACGCGGCCTGGCCCTCCGGGGTGTCGGGGACGTGGGAGGCGGCGCTCCCCGCGAGCCGGCCGTCGAGCAGCGCCAGGCGGCGGTCCGCGACGGCCGCGGCGGCCTCGTCGTGGGTGGCCAGCAGCACGGTGATCTCGTGGGACCGGGCCGCGGTGGTGAGCGTCCGGAGGAGCAGGGCCCGCTCGGCGCGGTGCAGCGGGGCCGTGGGATCGTCGGCGAAGATCACCGCGGGCTCGTTGACCAGGGCGCGGGCCAGCGCGACCCGCTGGGACTCGGCGCGGGTCAGGGCGCCGGGGCGCTTGCGGGCGAACCCGCCGATGTCGAGGCGGTCCAGCCATTCGCAGGCCGCGTTCTTGGCGGTGCGGTGGCGGGCTCCGGCGAGGAGCAGCGGCAGGGCGGCGTTCTCCCAGACCTTCAGCTCGGGCAGCAGCTGCGGCTCCGGGCCGATCCAGCCGAACCGGTCGCGGCGCAGCCGTTCGCGGGCCAGCGTGCCCATGGTGTGCACGGGGACGCTGTTGAACCAGACCTCGCCCTGCTCGGGCCGCAGCTGCCCGGACAGGCAGCGGAGCAGGGTGGTCTTGCCGCTGCCGCGGGGACCGGTCAGGGCCAGGATCTCGCCCTGGCGGACTCCTACGGAGACCCCGACGAGAGCGGGGGATCCGTCGTGGGAGTACTGCAGGGACCGGGCCCACAGGACGTCATTGTCAGGCGGGGCATTGTCCGGTGGAGCCACCATGGCGTACACCTCCGTCCGGGGGAACGAAGCGGAGCCGGTTCGGTAACTGGCGCCGCAATGAGATGTAAAGAGATGAACGTCTTGGATGGTGACAGCACACGGCCCGGACCCCCTCGTTCTCACTCGAACGGAGGATCCGGGCCGTGTGATCGGACTATTGCAGCCTCGGACGATTTACATCCCGGCCGGTCCGGTGGGCCTGCTTACAGCTTCGTCCAGGCCTCGGTGAGCACCGAGCGCAGGATGCCTTCGATCTCGTCGAAGGTGCCCTGGTCCGCGATCAGCGGCGGCGCCAGCTGGATGACCGGGTCACCGCGGTCGTCGGCCCGGCAGTACAGGCCGTTCTCGAAGAGCGCCTTGGAGAGGAAACCGTAGAGCACGCGCTCCGTCTCCTCGTCCGTGAAGGACTCCTTGGTGTCCTTGTCCTTGACGAGCTCGATGCCGTAGAAGTAGCCGTTGCCACGGACGTCGCCGACGATCGGCAGGTCGTGCAGCTTCTTCAGCGTCGAGAAGAAGGCGTCCTCGTGGTCCAGCACGTGCTGGTTGAGGCCTTCCTTGTCGAAGATGTCGAGGTTGGCCAGCGCGACCGCCGAGGAGACCGGGTGGCCGCCGAAGGTGTAGCCGTGCAGGAAGGTGTTGTCGCCCTTGTAGAAGGGCTCCGCGAGGCGGTCGGAGATGATGCAGGCGCCGATCGGGGAGTAGCCCGAGGTCATGCCCTTGGCGCAGGTGATCATGTCCGGTACGTAGTCGAACTTGTCACAGGCGAACATCGTGCCCAGACGGCCGAACGCGCAGATCGTCTCGTCGGAGACGAGCAGGACGTCGTACTCGTCGCAGATCTCGCGGACCCGCTGGAAGTACCCGGGCGGCGGCGGGAAGCAGCCGCCGGCGTTCTGCACCGGCTCCAGGAAGACGGCGGCGACGGTGTCGGCGCCTTCGAAGAGGATCTCCTGCTCGATCTGGTCGGCGCACCAGCGGCCGTACGCCTCGGGGTCGTCGCCGTAGATCGGGGCGCGGTAGATGTTGGTGTTCGGCACCTTGTGCGCGCCGGGGACCAGCGGCTCGAAGGGGGCCTTCAGGGCCGGCAGGCCCGTGATGGACAGGGCGCCCTGCGGGGTGCCGTGGTAGGCGACCGCACGCGAGATGACCTTGTACTTGGTGTGCTTGCCCTGCAGCTTGAAGTACTGCTTGGCGAGCTTCCAGGCGGTCTCGACGGCCTCACCGCCACCGGTGGTGAAGAAGACCTTGTTCAGGTCGCCCGGGGCGTAGTGGGCGAGGCGCTCGGCGAGCTCGACGGCCTTGGGGTGCGCGTACGACCAGATGGGGAAGAACGCGAGTTCCTGCGCCTGCTTGTAGGCGACCTCGGCCAGTTCCTTGCGGCCGTGACCGGCGTTGACCACGAACAGTCCGGCGAGACCGTCGAGGTAGCGCTTGCCCTTGTCGTCCCAGATGTAGGTGCCCTCGCCCCGGACAATGGTGGGGACGGGGGAGTTCTCGTAGGACGACATGCGGGTGAAGTGCATCCACAAGTGGTCGTACGCGGTCTTGGAGAGGTCCTGGCTCACGGTTATCGGGTTCCCCACATGTAGGTCTGCTTCTTCAGCTTCAGGTAAACGAAGCTTTCGGTGGATCGCACGCCGGGGAGCGTGCGGATCTTCTTGTTGATCGTTTCGAGCAGGTGGTCGTCGTCCTCGCAGACGATCTCCACCATCAGGTCGAACGACCCGGCGGTCATCACCACGTACTCGCACTCGGCCATGGCGGTCAGCGCATCGGCCACCGGGTCGAGGTCGCCCTCGACGTTGATGCCGACCATGGCCTGGCGTCGCAGGCCCACGGTGAGCGGGTCGGTGACGGCGACGATCTGCATGACGCCCTGGTCGAGCAGTTTCTGTACGCGTTGGCGCACTGCCGCTTCGGAGAGGCCGACGGCCTTGCCGATCGATGCGTAGGGACGGCGGCCGTCCTCCTGCAGTTGCTCGATGATCGCCAGGGACACAGCATCGACCGAAGGGGACGGTTGTCTGTTCCTGGAATCTGCGCTTCGACTGACCACGACCTCACTGTGCACGAGGGTCGTCTGTTCCGCAAGACGGATTCGATGAAATCCGTTGTTTGAAGACTCGGATCTCACTGATTTCGCAGTTGGTGGCCTTCGGGTCTGTCGAAAGCCTCCGCCGAGAGGCTAGGCTTGGTAATCGTCTCAATCGTTGGACATGTGATCAGGAGTGTGGCTGTAGTGACCACCGAACTGCGTCGTCTGCGCAACTACATCGGCGGGGAGTTCAAGGACGCCGCCGACGGGCGGACCACCGAGGTGGTCAACCCGGCCACCGGCGAGGTGTACGCCACGGCCCCGCTCTCGGGCCAGGCCGATGTCGACGCCGCCATGGCCGCCGCCGCGGCGGCCTTCCCGGGCTGGCGCGACACCACCCCCGCCGAGCGCCAGAAGGCGCTGCTGAAGATCGCGGACGCCTTCGAGGCGCGCGCGGACGAGCTCGTCGCCGCGGAGTCGGAGAACACCGGCAAGCCGCTGGGCCTCACGGCCAGCGAGGAGCTGCCGCCGATGGTGGACCAGATCCGCTTCTTCGCGGGCGCCGCCCGCCTGCTGGAGGGCCGCTCGGCCGGCGAGTACATGGAGGGGATGACCTCGATCATCCGCCGTGAGCCCGTGGGCGTCTGCGCCCAGGTCGCGCCGTGGAACTACCCGATGATGATGGCCGTGTGGAAGTTCGCCCCGGCCATCGCGGCGGGCAACACCGTCGTGCTCAAGCCCTCGGACACCACCCCGGCCTCCACCGTCCTGATGGCGGAGATCATCGACTCGGTCCTGCCCAAGGGAGTTTTCAACGTCGTCTGCGGCGACCGCGAGACCGGCAAGGCCATGGTCGAGCACTCCACCCCGGCGATGGCATCCATCACCGGCTCGGTGCGCGCGGGCATGCAGGTCGCCGAGAGCGCCTCCAAGGACGTCAAGCGCGTCCACCTGGAGCTCGGCGGCAAGGCCCCGGTCGTGGTCTTCGGGGACGCCGACATCCCCAAGGCCGTCGAGGACATCGCGGTCGCCGGCTACTTCAACGCCGGCCAGGACTGCACCGCCGCCACCCGCGTGCTCGTGCACGAGTCCATCCACGACGAGTTCGTGGCCGCGCTCGCCAAGGCCGCCTCCGACACGAAGACCGGCCAGCCGGACGACGAGGACGTGCTGTACGGCCCGCTGAACAACCCGAACCAGCTCAAGCAGGTCGCGGGCTTCATCGAGCGCCTCCCCGCCCACGCCAAGGTCGAGGCGGGCGGCCACCAGGTCGGCGAGAAGGGCTTCTTCTACGCCCCGACCGTCGTCTCCGGCCTCAGGCAGGACGACGAGATCATCCAGAACGAGGTCTTCGGCCCCGTCATCACCGTCCAGTCCTTCACGGACGAGGCCCAGGCCCTGGAGTACGCGAACGGCGTCGAGTTCGCCCTCGCCTCCTCCGTGTGGACCAAGGACCACGGCCGCGCGATGCGGATGTCCAAGAACCTCGACTTCGGCTGCGTGTGGATCAACACCCACATCCCGCTCGTCGCCGAGATGCCGCACGGCGGCTTCAAGAAGTCCGGTTACGGCAAGGACCTCTCCGCCTACGGCTTCGAGGACTACACGCGCATCAAGCACGTGATGACCTCGCTCGACGGCTGACGGGTCGCATCGATCACAGCACAGCGTTGACGGGGCGGGCAGTAGACAACATGTCTATTGCCCGCCCTTCCGCGTTCCCCGAGGCTGTGCCCATGCCTGAACTCGCCTTCTCCCGCCGTGCGGCGCTGTACGGCCTCGGTGCCGCGGGCCTGTCGGCCGCCCTCGCCGGCTGCGGCATGCCCGCCGCCTACGTTCCCGAGGAACGGCGTACGGGCCCGGACCGGTCCGAGGGCGACCGGAGCGTCGCCTTCTCCAACTGGCCGCTCTACATCGACACCGACGAGGAGGACGAGGAGCGCCGGCCGACGCTGGAGGCCTTCTCGGAGCAGACCGGCATCGAGGTCCGCTACACCGAGGAGATCAACGACAACGACGAGTTCTTCGGCAAGGTCAGCCCGGCCCTGATGAACCGCCAGGAGACCGGCCACGACCTGGTCGTGGTCAGCGACTGGATGGCCGCCCGCTTCGTCCACCTGGGCTGGGCTCAGAAGCTGGACCGCTCGGCGCAGCCCAACGTGGCCCGGCACCTCGACCCGCAACTGCGTTCCCCCGCCTTCGACGAGGGCCGGCTGCACACCGTCCCCTGGCAGTCGGGGATCACCGGCATCGCCTACAACCGCAAGGCCCTGGGCCGGGAGATCAAGTCGGTCAAGGACCTGTGGCACCCGGACCTGGCGGGCCGGGTCACGCTCTTCTCGGGCCTCGACGAGTCCTTCTCGCTGCTGATGCAGGGCAACGGCGTGGACGTCACCCGCTGGACCGAGTCCGACTTCCACCGCATGTGCGACCAGGTCGAGAACATGGTGAAGAAGAAGCATGTCCGCCGCTTCACCGGCAACGACTACACCTCCGATCTGAGCAAGGGCGATGTCCTCGCCTGCCAGGCCTACTCCGGTGACGCCATCCAGCTGCAGGCCGACAACCCGGACATCGAGTTCGTGGTCCCCGAGGAGGGGGCCGAACTCTGGGCGGAGAGCCTGCTCGTCCCCAACCTGGCCCGCCACAAGGCCAATGCCGAGGCCCTCATCGACTACTACTACGACCCGGCGGTGGCCGCATCGCTGGCCGCTTCCGTCAACTACGTCTGCCCGGTCCCGGCCGCCCGGGAGGTCCTGGCCGGCTCCGACGACAGGGAGACCGCCGAACTGGCCGAGAACCCGCTGATCTTCCCGGACGACGAGATGCGCAACCGGCTCGTGGTGGCCCGGGACATCTCCTCGGCCGAGCGCCGCTCCCTCGCCAAGCGCTGGAACGCGATCGTCGGACTCTGATCACGGTCCGGCCACGGAATTGAACGCGTTCAGTGAATTGGCTGAACGTGTTCAGAAACCTGCGTAGGCTTACTCCCATGAGCGAGAGAAGCGCCCTTCAGCGGCGGATCCGTGCCTGGTTGACCCTGTTCCTCATCTGTCTGGTGCTCAGCGGCCTCACCGCCTTCCCCCTGGTCACCGAACTCCACTGGGCCAACTCCCTCGTGGACAACGACTGGTTGCGGCGAGTGGGCGAAGGGCTGGACCGGGCCGATGCCGACTACCCCTTCCTCCTCTACGGAACCGACTGGCTCGCCTTCGCCCACCTCGTCATCGCCGTCTTCTTCTACGGAGTCCACCGCGACCCGGTCCGCAACATCTGGATCGTCGAAGCCGGCATGATCGCCTGCGCCGGAGTGATACCCCTGGCCCTGATCTGCGGCCCGATCCGGGGCATCCCCATCTGGTGGAGCGTCATCGACATCTCGTTCGGCGTCTTCGGGGTCATCCCCCTGCTGGTGCTCCGACGCATGATCAAGCGCCTTGAGGCCATGCCTGCGTAGCCGGGCTCCTAGCGTGCGAAGGCCGCCATGACGATGTTCAGGGCCACCTTGTTCATGTCCTGGCCCTTGGCGTCGGTGGAGTTCACCGAGTACACGAGCGTGCGGGACAGGTCGCGGGTGCCGCCGATCGCGGTGTTGTAGCCGTAGCGGCCACCCGTCTTGCCCCAAGCCACCGTGCCGTCGGGCAGGACGAACTTCTTCATCCCGGCCGTGAGTTCGGCGGGGGCCCCGGTGGTGACGTCCGCCACCGCCGGAACCGTGAACATCTCCTCCAGCTGGGCCTTCGGCACGATCCGTCCGGCGAACAGGGCCGTGGTGAAGCGTTCCAGGTCCGCCGTGGTCGATATGAGATCCCCGGCGGCCCACTCCCGGGAGGAACCCCACTCGGTCACATCGACCAGCGTGCGGCCGCCACCGGCCTGCGGCACCGCCTGGTAGCCGCGGTTGTGCGGTCCCGGTATGCGCGTCCGCGCAGGACCCGGCAGTGAGGTGTGCCGCAGGCCGAGGGGCTTGAATATCCGGGTGGTCAGGGCCTTCTCGTACGAGGTGCCCGTCACCTTCTCGATCAGTACGCCCAGAATGGTGTAGTCGATGTTGAGGTAGTGCTGCTTGGTTCCGGGGTCGAACTCCGGCCCCTTCGCCACCGCGTTGGCGATCAGGGCGTGCGGATCGTCCACGTCGAACCGGTGCGCGTACGCCTCCGAGAAGGAATCGCCCGGGCTGTCGGCCGGCTGGATGCCGCTCGTGTAGTTGAGCAACTGCCGGACGCTGATCGGCTTGAACGTCGTCGGCAGCAGACCCGGCAGGTACTCCTGCACCGGACGGTCCAGCTCCACCGCCCCCTCGGCGGCCAGCTGGAGCACCACCGCCGACGTGAACGTCTTGGTCACCGACCCCGCCCGGAACCGGCCCTGCTCCAGCGCCTCGCGCCCCGTACGGACATCGGCGACCCCGGAACTGCCGTGCCATTCACCGCTCCTGCCGCCCACGCGGACCAGCGCGGCGGTCGCATCCCGGTGCTCCGGGCCGAGACCGGCGATCGCCTTCTCCAGTGCCGCCGCATCGGGCGGCGTGGAAATCACCGGAGCGACCCTCGCGGAGGAGAGCGGAGCCGGAGCCGGGGCCGGCGCGGCGTGGGCGACGGCCGGACCGGACGCGATCCCCAGGACCAGAGCGGCGGCGATCAGCGTGCGCGTACGTGCGTTCATGGTGGTGCGCTCCCCCTGTGAGGTCATCGGGGCCGTCTGCCCCGATGACCTCAATGCTCCAGGTCAGAGGGGTAGTTGCGGATCACCTTCGAGAGGGGTCTTCACTGGTACGACAACTACCCGGCGCGGGGGAGGCGACACGCCGTCCCCTCACTCCCCGGAGGGAGTACCCGCCACGATCAGGCCCGTCTCGTACGCGCAGATCACCGCCTGGATCCGGTCCCGCAGCCCCAGCTTCGCCAGCACGTTCCCCACGTGCGACTTCACCGTGTGCTCGCTCACCACCAGCGACGCCGCGATCTCCGCGTTCGACAGGCCCCACCCCAGGTGCAGCAGCGTCTCCCGCTCCCGCGCCGTCAGCACCTCCAGCCGGTCCGCCGGAAGGGAAGGCCGCACCGTCGCCGCCGTGTACTCCTCGATCAGCCGCCGCGCCACCGAGGGCGCCAGCAGGGACTCGCCCGCCGCCACCACCCGTACCGCGTGCACCAGGTCGTCCCGCCGCACGTCCTTCAGCAGGAACCCGCTCGCCCCCGCGTGCAGCGCCTCGTACACGTACTCGTCCGAATCGAAGGTCGTCAGCATCACCGTCCGGCACGCGCTCCGCGCCGAGATCGCCCGGCACGCCTCGATCCCGTCCAGCACCGGCATCCGGATGTCCAGCAGCGCCACGTCCGGAGCGAGCCGGGCCACCGCCTCCACGGCCGCCGCGCCGTCCCCCACCTCCGCCACGACCTCGATGTCCTCCTGGACGTCGAGGATCATCGCGAACCCGCTGCGCACCAGCTCCTGGTCGTCGGCCACCACCACGCGGATCGTCAATTCCCCACCTCCAGCGGTGAGGTTACAAGGACGGCCCGTACCTCGAACCCGGAGCCGTCGCGCCGCGGCCCGCACTCCGCCGTGCCTCCGTGGGCCGCCGCCCGCTCCCTGATCCCGATCAGTCCGTGCCCGCCGCCGCTTGCGCCGCCGCCCGCCGGCCCCCGCCCGTCGTCCGCCACCGTGATCGCCAGCTCCCGCGCCCCGCGGTGCAGCCGTACGCTCACCCGCCGGGCCCGCGCGTGCTTCACCACGTTCGTCAGCGCCTCCTGCACGATCCGGTACACGGCCGTGTCCGCCGCCGGTGGCAGCCCCTGGACCTCGCCCGTCACCTCGTACGTGATCTCCGGCCCGCCCCGGCGCACCCGGTCCAGCAGCGTCGGGAGCGCCGCCATGCCCGGCTGCGGCTCGCGCGGCGCCGGGCCGTCCGTCTCGCGGAGCACCCCCAGCATCGTGCGCAGCTGCGCCATGGCCTCCCGGCCCGTCTCCGAGATCGCCTCGAAGGCCGCCTCGGCCCGCTCCGGCGCCCGCCGCACCGCCACCGGCCCGGCCTCCGCCTGCACGATCATGATGCTGACGGCGTGCGAGAGGATGTCGTGCATCTCCCGCGCGATCCGGGCCCGCTCCCGGGCCACGGCCTGCTCCGCCTCGATCCGGTTGGCCCGCTCCAACTGCGCCGCCCGGTCCTCCACGGCCGCGGTATAGGCCTGCCGGGTGTACTGGAGCCGACCCAGCGCGTAGGCGGCGCCCGCGCAGAACAGGGTGAAGGACAGCTCCCTGGCCGAGCCCGTCTCCAGCCCCACGGACGCGGCGACGGCCACCACCGAGCCCGCCCCGACCGCCGCCCGCACCCGGCCGGGACACTGCAGGGCGACCGTGAAGAAGGCCATCAGTCCGGCGTACGGAAGCGGCTGGCCGGGCCCGTCCACCGTCACCTTGTAGACGCCGCCGATCAGCAGGATCGCCACCAGGACCAGCACGGGCCGGCGCCGCCGCCACACCAGCGGCACCACCCCCAGCGTGGTGAACGCGTACGAGATCCAGGTCACCGGCGGCAGCCCGGGCTCCCGCGGCAGCACGAACGGCATCGTGACGGCCAGTTGCACCAGCACGGTCAGGCCCAGGTCCACGATCCACGGACGGGCTCCGCGCAGCCGCCGGGCCCGCCGGCCCAGCGCGCGTATCACCGGCCGGACTCGGCGCGCACGGAGGTGAGCACGTCCACCCGGTTCGTGGTGACCGCGTCGACCCCCGCCTTGACGAGCGACTTCATCGTCCGCCTGGTGTCCGCGGTCCAGGCCGAGACCAGCAGGCCGTCCCGGTGGAGCGCGTCCGTCAGCTCCCGGCTCACCAGTCCGAAGCGGTAGTTGAGCCAGCGGGGGGCCACGGCGTCGATCAGCACCCGCCGCGGCGGCGACAGCGTGGTCCAGGTCAGCGCGATCTCCGCGCCCGGATCGGCCGCGCGGAGCGCCAGCATCGAGTTCGGGCCCGCGCAGTAGTAGGTCCGCTCGCGGGCCCCGCACTCGCGGACGAGGCCCACCACCGTGCGCACCGACTCGGTCGTGGCGCCGGGGAGGTCGAGCATCAGCCGCCCCGCCCCGGCGGCCATGAGGGCGTCCCGCAGGGTGGGAACGCCGCCCTCCGTCAGCTCCTTGAGCTGCGGGGCGGTGACGTCGTCGAGGCGTACGTCGTGGCCCCACAGCCGCTGGAGCGTCTCGTCGTGGAGCAGGACCGGCACCCCGTCGCGGGTCAGCCGTACGTCGATCTCGACCGCGTCCGCCCCGCGGGCGAAGGCGGAGCGGATCGACGGCAGGGTGTTCTCGCGGACACGGTAGGGATCGCCGCGGTGGCCGACGGCAGTCAGGGTAGGCATGGCCCCATTCTCCGTGCCGCGGACATCAATTGGACGTCAGCGCGCCAGCCATTCGGCGGTGTACGCGTCGATCTCGGCAGCGATCTTCGCCTTGCCGGCCGGGTCCAGGAAGGAGGCCTCGACGGCGTTCTTGGCGAGCTGGGCGAGCCCGCGCTCGTCGAGGTCGAGGAGGCGGGCAGCCACCGCGTACTCGTTGTTGAGGTCGGAGCCGAACATCGGCGGGTCGTCGCTGTTGATGGTGACGAGCACGCCCGCCGCGACCATCTCCTTGACGGGGTGCCGGTCGAGGTCGGTGACCGCGCGGGTGGCGATGTTGGAGGTCGGGCAGACCTCCAGCGCGATGCGGTGCTCGGCGAGGTAGGCGAGGAGCTCCGGGTCCTGCGTGGAGCTGGTGCCGTGGCCGATGCGCTCGGCGCCCAGCTCGCGGATGGCGTCCCAGACGGTCTCCGGTCCGGTGGTCTCGCCGGCGTGCGGCACGCTGTGCAGGCCGGCGGCGCGGGCCGCGTCGAAGTACGGCTTGAACTGCGGGCGCGGGACGCCGATCTCGGGCCCGCCCAGACCGAAGGAGACCAGGCCCTCGGGACGCAGGTCGACGGCGAGCCGGGCGGTCTCGGCGGCGGCCTCGAGGCCGGCCTCGCCGGGGATGTCGAAGCACCAGCGCAGGATGACGCCGAGTTCGGCCTCGGCGGCCTTGCGGGCGTCCTCGATGGCCTCCATGAAGGCCCGCTCGTCGATGCCGCGCCGGGTGGAGGAGTACGGGGTGATGGTCAGCTCGGCGTAGCGGATGTTCTGCCGGGCCATGTCGCGGGCTACTTCGAAGGTGAGGGTGCGCACGTCGTCCGGGGTGCGGACGAGGTCGACCACCGACAGGTAGACCTCGATGAAGTGGGCGAAGTCGGTGAAGGTGAAGTAGTCGGCGAGGGCCTCGGGGTCGGTGGGGACCTTGGAGTCGGGGTGCCGGGAGGCGAGCTCGGCCACGATGCGCGGGGATGCCGAGCCGACGTGGTGGACGTGGAGTTCGGCCTTGGGCAGCCCCGCGATGAAGGGGTGCAGGTCGGTCATGGGGTTGCCTCCGGGAGGACGCGGGTGCGGGCAGGTCGGATTCATCGTAGGCAGGCCCGTGACTGTCGGTGGCAGCGCTTAGCATGGCTGTACGAGAGGGGGGCGCCGTATGACTGACAGCAGTCCCGAGCCGCGAGACCCGTGGGCGCCGCCGGAGCGGCCCGCGGTGGAGCTGGGCAAGTCGCAGGGCACGCCTGACGCGCACGGCACGCCGGGCGTGGCGGGTCCGCCGTCCGTGCACGACCAGCCGACGCTCGCGGGGATGCCGGGAGACCAACTGCCCCCGGCCACGCCGTCACCGACGCCCGCCCCGGCCGCGCCGCCGGCCGGACCCGCGTCCGCGGCGTACGGATACCCGGTCCAGCCCGGCTACGGGTACCCCGGCGACGCGGGCTACCCCGGCCCCGCCGGGTACCAGGGATACCCGGGCCCGCAGGGGTACCCGGGCCACGGTTCGTACGCGCCACCGTACGCGCCGTACGGGGCTCAGCCGAGCAACGGCTTCGGCATCACCGCGCTCGTCCTCGGCATCATCTCGGTCGTCGGCTGCTTCCTGAGCTTCATAGGCGTGGCCCTCGGGATCGGGGCGGTCGTCTTCGGCGCCCTGGGCAAGGGCAAGGCGAACCGCGGGGAGGCCGACAACGGCGGTGTGGCGCTCGCGGGCATCATCCTGGGCGTCATCGGCATCGTGCTGGGCGGGCTGATGCTCGCGGCCGTGTTCGCCAGCTTCAGGGACCTGGGGCCGCTCGAAGAGTCCCCGTCGTACGACAGCCCCTACGACAACTCCCAGGTCCACGAGAAGGTCTGACCAGGTCACCGGAGCCCGGGGGCCCGACGCCCCCGAGCCCCCGGGGGCACGACGCCCCCGTGCCCGGATCCCCGTGCCCGGATCCCCGGGACCCAAGCCCCGGACCGCCTCAGGCGGCCCAGGGCCAGTCCGCGTTCCGGCCGTCCTCGATCAGGGACACCATCCGGAAGGCCCCGTCGGTGAGCCCGCCGAAGGTGTGCCGGTTCCCGCCGCCCGAGGGCGCGTGCCCGACCCGGTAGCCCGCCAGGTTCCAGGTGTAGACCGGAACCGCGGACGGCACCTCCACCGTCGGATCGCCGCCGTAGCCGTAGGAGCCGGCCTGCTCGTCGGTGACGATCAGCACCCGGTCGTGGTCCCGGTAGTGCTGCTTCACGGCCTGGGCCGTGTAGGTGCCGCCGAGGTTCTCGAAGCGCTCCAGCACCTTCAGCACGGACTCGCCCCGCGTGTACGGGACCGCCTTGCTGGTCGAGCCGAACTGCACCAGCTCGGCCCGCTCGGCCCGCAGCGCCACCGCGGTCCCGAACACGGCCGCCGCATCGGCCCGGTTGAGCTTCGAGCGGTCCGACAGCGGGGACCACATCGACCCGGACCGGTCGACGAGCACCAGCGTCCGGCCCGGCAGCGCCGGTACGTTGGCGAGCGAGTGGCCGAGCGCCTGCTCCAGCGGGTACGCCCAGCGCAGTGAGGGGGCGTGCTGGTAGGCGGCCAGGTAGCGGAAGGGGAACTGCCGGGACCGGGCGACGACCTCCGGGTCGGAGATCCTCGCCGCGACCTGCGCGGCCACCGCGTCCGAGACCCCCGCCTGGTCGAAGTTGCGCAGGTTGCGCAGCAGCGCCATCGCACCCATGGACGGAATGACCGCCTCCCAGGCGGCCGCGTCCATCGGCCCCTGCAGCCAGCCGGCCAGCGCCTCCCAGGTCATGCCCGCTTCCGCGAGCCGCTCCGCGCCGTCCGGGGCGAGGACCACGGCACGCCGCTCGGAGACCGGCAGCTCCATCAGCGCCCGGTGGGCGGCCAAGGTGCGGTTGCCGGCGGGGACCTGCGCGTCGTCCGGGTTGTGCCGGCGGTCGAGGGCGTAGCGGAACAGCTCGCCCTGCCAGTGCTTGGCCGGGTCGGGGGAGGCGTGCACGAGGTTGAGGACGTCACCGAAGCGGTAGGCCTTGGAGTCGGTGTCGTACTTCAGCAGCGAGGTGCCCGAGTAGAGCCGCCGTACGGCGTCGGCGATGCCGCGCTTGACGGGCTTGGGCACGCTCCGCCCGTACGTGGCCGTCCAGTAGCCCAGCAGCTCACCGGGCTCGTCCGCGCGCCGCAGTACGGAGTCCACGACCTGCCGGTTCGAAGGCCCGTCGGTGGCGCCCGCGTCGAGCCGGGCCTTGACGTACTCGGCGGCGCCGACGAGCGAGGCGGTGCGCATGTTGGCGTCTCCGCGGAGCCAGCCCAGCAGGCCGGCCGTCCATGCGGGGTCCTCGACGGCGAGGGTGCGCACGAGCGCGGCGAAGCGGTCGTCGCGGGCCTCGCCGCTCTCGTACGCGGTGCGCTGCGTCACGAAGTTGGCGACGGCGAGGAGGAACAGCTCGGACCGAGGATCGCGCAGGTGGCCGGGGCCGCCCTGCGCGGTGCGGGCGCGGCCGGCCGAGCGTACGGGCGACGTGGGCGGGGCGGGCGCCGGCTTGGACGCGCGCAGGTTGAAGCGAGCCATGTGAATCCCCCCGAATTCGATGGAAGCGGGGAGGCGTTGCGCGAGGGATGCCCGAGATCAGGAGTCGGCGGCGGACTTTATGCCCGACGAGCTGCCCGACTGCTCCACCGGCCCGTTCCCTTGCGGGTGACGAGCCGGGTGGGATTCGAACCCACGACCTCCGGGTCCCCAGAAGTAACCGTCGCCTGCGCACCGGGCATCCCCCACGCGGGCCTCCCGAGATCAAGGTGGCGGCGGCCTGGGTTTCTTTGCAAAAGAAGGAGCCGCTGCCTGCGCACCGGGAGGTGCGTGACGTAGGTGTCCAGAGAACAAGGCCGGCGAAACCACAAGGTGCTCTGCCAGCTGAGCTACACCGGCCCGAAGCCGGTGACGGGACTCGAACCCGCGGCCGCCCGATCATGAGTCGAAGTAGGTCTCGCCTTCGCACCTGGACGAGGAACACGTTAGGCGGCGGGGCCGGGATCCACCACGCAATTACTGAGCAGGGTGGGCACCATGACCGACTCGCCGTCCGCACCGCGCGCGAGCGGGACCCAGATGAGCCCGACCATCCGGGGGCAGTCGCACTCCAGGTCCGCGTCGACGCCCAGGGCCGGCTCCCCGGGCGCCACGTCCACGCGGAAGCAGGCGGTCCGGCCCGAGGGGTAGGGCGCGTCGTACGCGTACCACACGCCCAAGGCGCGCAGGCCGGTCTCCTCGGCCACCTCCCGCCGGACCGCCTCCTCGGGCTCCTCGCCCTCCTCCAGACCGCCGCCGGGCAGGGTCCAGTACTCCGGCCCGTCGTGCCGGCCCGTGGCGCCCCGGCCGCGCTCGCGCACCATCAGTACGCAGCCGTCGCGGACGATGACCGCGGCGATCCGGCGGCGCTCCGTCACGCGCCGTCCTCGCGCAGCCGCTGCCTGGCCTCCATGAGGGCGAAGCCCAGCAGGTTCAGCCCGCGCCAGCGGGCCGGGTCCAGGGCGCGCTCGTCGTCGGCCGCGAGCCCGATGCCCCAGATCCGGTCCATCGGGCTCGCCTCGACCAGCACCCGGTTCCCCGTGCCCAGCAGGTACGAGCGCAGCGCCGGGTCGGAGCCGAACTTGTGCACGCTGCCCTCCACGACCAGGGCGAAGCGCTCCCGCTTCCATATCGCGTCGTCGAAGCCGCGCACGAGCCGCCCGGCCTTCTTCGCGGCCGCCGGACTCTTCGCCTCCAGCGCGGCCCGCTCACCCTCGGCGTCCCCGAACAGCCTGGCCTTGCCGGCCATCATCCAGTGCTCGGCCGTGGCATAACGGACGTCACCGACGGTGAAAGCCGACGGCCACCACTGGCTCAGGCAGCTCGGGCCGAGCCTCCCGTCCGGCAGCGGCCGGTGCCCCCAGAACGGCAGGTACTTCACCCGCTCACCGCGGCTGACCTGCTTGATCAGGTCCTCGATCATCTCCATGCACGCGAGTCTGGCAGTCGCCACTGACACTTCGTACGGGATTTCCGGTGTGCCTCGACACATGGTCGACCGATTCCGTCGCGTAATCAAAAGGCAACAACGGAATCACTTGGCCGAGGGCACCACCTCTGTCAGGATCGGCACTCAATTCGAGCTGTAGCTCGAACTGTAGCTACGGAGAGCGTGAGAGCGTGATGGGCAACCGCTTCCAGGTCAAGGACCGCTTCGCAGACGGCGCGCAGTACATCGGCGGCCAGCTCAGGCCCGGCACCTCCGGACAGTCACACACGGTGGTCGATCCGGCCACCGGCGACGAGGTCCTCACCTACGAACTGGCGAGTACCGCGGACGTCGACGAGGCGGTCGCCGCCGCCAGGCGTGCTTTTCCGGGCTGGTCCGGCGTCACCCCCGGCGAGCGTTCGGACGCCCTGCACCGGCTGGCCGCCGTGCTGGCCGAGCAGGCCGAGGACTTCGCCTACGCCGAGTCCCTGCAGTGCGGCAAGCCGATCAAGCTGTCCACGGAGTTCGACGTACCGGGGACCATCGACAACACCGCCTTCTTCGCGGGAGCCGCCCGGCACCTCCAGGGGCAGGCCGCCGGCGAGTACTCCGGCGACCACACCTCCTACGTGCGCCGTGAGGCGATCGGGGTCGTCGGCTCCATCGCGCCGTGGAACTACCCGCTCCAGATGGCCGCCTGGAAGATCCTCCCGGCGATCGCCGCGGGCAACACGATCGTCCTCAAGCCCGCCGAGCTCACCCCCCTGACCTCCCTGATGTTCGCGCAGGCGGCCAAGGAGGCGGGCCTGCCCGACGGCGTGATCAACATCGTCACCGGGGCCGGCCGCCTGGCCGGCGAGCACCTGGTCGGCCACCCCGACGTGGTGATGACGTCCTTCACCGGCTCCACCGCCGTCGGCAAGCGCGTCGCGGAGATCGCCACCGCCACCGTCAAGCGCCTCCACCTGGAGCTCGGCGGCAAGGCCCCCTTCCTCGTCTTCGACGACGCCGACCTGGAGGCCGCCGCGCACGGTGCCGTCGCCGCCTCCCTCATCAACACCGGCCAGGACTGCACCGCCGCCACCCGCGCCTACGTCCAGCGCCCCCTCCACGACGCCTTCGTCGCCCGGGTCGCCGAGCTGATGGAGACCGTGCGCCTCGGCGACCCCTTCGCGCCCACCACCGACCTCGGTCCGCTGGTCTCGCACGCCCAGCGCGACCGGGTCGCCGGTTTCGTCGAGCGGGCCCGCGCCTACGCCACCGTCGTCACCGGCGGCGAGATCCCGGCGGGCGAGCTGGCCGACGGCGCGTACTACCGGCCCACCCTCATCTCCGGCGCAGCCCAGGACAGCGAGGTGGTCCAGTCCGAGATCTTCGGTCCGGTCCTCGTGGTCCTGCCCTTCGACACCGACGACGAGGGCATCGCGCTGGCCAACGACACCCCGTACGGACTCGCGGCCTCGGCCTGGAGCCGCGACCTCTACCGGGCGAACCGCGCCACCCGCGAGATCCAGGCGGGCTGCGTCTGGGTCAACGACCACATCCCGATCATCAGCGAGATGCCCCACGGGGGCTACAAGGCCAGCGGCTTCGGAAAGGACATGTCCGCCTACTCCTTCGAGGAGTACACGCAGGTCAAGCACGTGATGTACGACAACACGGCGGTGGCCGCGAAGGACTGGCACCGCACGATCTTCGGGGACCGATAAGAAATCACCGCCCGACCAGCGGTACACCTCCCGAAAGGGCACAGCGCATGGAGCAGTTCGAGCCCGACCGTCTCTCGGCGGCGCAACTCGCCGCGATGCGGCGCAGCCTCACCAGTGGCCGCGGCGCCCTCACCCGCCGCTCGCTGCTGCGCGCCTCCGGAGTCGGAGCGCTCACCCTCGGCGGCCTGGCCGCCCTCGCCGGGTGCGGCATCCCGCCCGCCAAGCGCGAGGGCGACACGGCGGTGGCCTCCGACGACCACTCGGCCGGGGAGAAGGAGATCAACTTCTCCAACTGGACCGAGTACATGGACACCAGCGAGGACGAGAAGAGCCGTCCGACCCTGGACGAGTTCACCAAGCGGACCGGAATCGAGGTCAAGTACACCGAGGACATCAACGACAACGTCGAGTTCTTCGGCAAGATCAGGCCGCAGCTCGCCGCCGGCCAGGACACCGGCCGCGACCTGATCGTCGTCACCGACTGGCTCGCCGCCCGCATCATCCGGCTCGGCTGGGCGCAGCGGCTGGACCCCTCGCACCTGCCGCACGCCTACGCGAACCTGTCCCCGCAGTTCCGCAGCCCCGACTGGGACCCGGGTCGCGCGTACAGCTACCCGTGGACCGGCATCTCGACCGTCATCGCCTACAACACCAAGGCCACCGGCGGGAAGAAGGTCGACTCGGTCACCCAGATGCTCGACGACCCCACCCTCAAGGGCCGCGTCGGCTTCCTCACCGAGATGCGCGACAGCGTCGGCATGACGATGCTCGACCAGGGCAAGGATCCGGCGAACTTCACCACCGCCGACTTCGACGCGGCGGTCGGCCGGCTCCAGAAGGGCGTGGACACCCACCAGATCCGCCGCTTCACCGGCAACGACTACACCTCGGACCTCGACAAGGGCGACCTCGCCGCCTGTCTGGCCTGGGCGGGCGACGTCATCCAGCTCCAGGCCGACAACCCGGACATCCAGTACGCGATCCCGGCCGCCGGCTACATCACCTCCAGCGACAACCTGCTGGTTCCCGCCAAGGCCCGGCACAAGGCGAACGCGGAGAAGCTCATCGACTACTACTACGAGCTTCCGGTCGCCGCCCAGCTGGCCGCGTACATCAGCTACGTGTGCCCCGTCGAGGGGGTGCAGGACGAGCTCGCGAAGATCGATGCCGAGCTCGCGGAGAACACCCTGATCGTCCCGGACAAGGCGATGACCGCCAAGTCCCGCGCCTTCCGCTCCCTCACCAGCGAGGAAGAGACGGCGTACGAGGAGAAGTTCGCCAAGCTCATCGGCGCGTAGCCGTACGCGCCCGCCGCGAACCCCCTGCCCGCTCCGCCCACCCAC
>NZ_JARAYQ010000064.1:0-35701 GCF_033794505.1 Streptomyces sp. MB09-01
GATCTGGAGAGGACCGGCGCGGGGCCGGGGGAATCACGGGGGGCCCGGCGATGAGCTGGATCAGCGGGCCGATGGTGGCCTTCGACCTGGAGACGACCGGGACCGACATCGAGTCGGACCGCATCGTCACCGCCGCGGTGGTGGCCATGGAGCCGGACGGCCGCGTCGCGCGGACCCGCACGTGGCTGGTCGACCCCGGCGTGGCCATCCCGGAGCAGGCGGCGGCGATCCACGGCATCTCCACGGAGCACGCCCGCACGGAGGGCGTGCCGGCCGCACCGGCGATCGCGGAGATCACGCAGACCCTCGCCGACGGGCTGGGCTCCGGCACGCCGCTCGTGGTGATGAACGCCCGCTACGACCTGTCGCTGTTGGACCGCGAATGCCGCCGGCACGGCATCGCACCGCTGGCCGACCGGCTGCGGGGCAGGCCCGCGCACGTCATCGACCCCTTGGTGCTCGACAAGCACGCGGACCGGTACAGGAAGGGCAGGCGGACGCTCCAGGCCCTCTGCGAGCACTACGGCGTGACGCTCGACGACGCGCACAACGCGGCCGCGGACGCCCTCGCGGCGGCCCGCGCGGCGCGCCGGGTGGGCGCGAAGCACGCGTCCATAGGATCGATCGAGCTGGCGGACCTCCACGACCTCCAGATCCGCGCGGCCGCCCAGCAGGCGCAGTCCCTGCAGAGCTACCTGCGCCGCACCTCGGACCCCGAGGCGATAGTCGAGCCGGCGTGGCCGGTGGTCCCGCGCAGGGAGAGCTAGGTTGTCGAGAGCGGCCGACGGCCTCGCCCGAGCGTGAACCCGTTCACGCGGGCACGTCCGGCCAGGAGTCTGCGTACTCGATGTGGATCTCCCGCGTGCGGGCGGCGCCGGAGTGGAGGCGGGCGCAGTAGTGGCCGCGGCGGGTGGCGTCGCGGACGTGTGCCGGGCCGTGCCGGGCGACGTCGCGGAAGGGGCCGGCGGTCTCGCGGAACACCTTCGCGCTGCCCGTCACGAACAGCGTCTCGGCATGGAGGTGCTGGTGGAGGTGGTCGCGGTTCTCGGCGTGGTGCCAGGCCTCGTGGTCGATCTCCGGTTCCGACGCGGGCGCGCTGACGCTCTGGCGGCGACCCGGGCCGAGCCGGCCCCGCAGCTCCTTCCAGCGTGAGGGCGCGAACTGCAGCGAGTGGTGCAGCAGGACGAGGTCGAGGGGGCGTGATCCCGGCTCCGGGCCGCCGGCGGGGCGCAGCGGCACGTGGATCAGCGAACGCGGTGAGGTTGCGGCCAGGCTCCACAGCCCGGCCAGGAGCCGCGCGGCCTCCTGGTCGACGTAGGCGTTCAGGTACGGGCCCTCGTCCAGGAGCAGCGCGCGCCGCGGCGGCTGTGCCGGGCGGAGGACCTTGAACTCCCGCGGGCCGAGGCGGGCCTGGTGGACGGTGACGGGTATGTGCACGTGCATGTTCACTTGCTATCCGGGTCCTAGAAGGAATGCCAGCGCATTCCGGGGTCGCCGTCCCTGAGGGACGTCACGCGGCGGCGGAACTCGGCCCGCGCCCCCGGGTTGCTCGGGGCGTGCTGGGCGACCCAGGCGCAGCCGGCCGTCTCCCGGGCGCCGCGCAGGACCGCGCAGCCCGCCCAGTCGCGGACGTCCCCCCCGTACGCCGACACGAACGCCCCGTACTCCTCGGCGGGCATGCCGTACCGGTCGCACGAGAGGGCCATCACCACCAGGTCGTGCTCGCGCAGATCGGCCGAGACGGTCTCCAGGTCGACCAGGGCCGGGCCGTCCGGCCCCACGTGGACGTTGCGGGGCAGGGCGTCGCCGTGGACCGGCCCCGGCGGGAGGTGCGGGGTCAGGGCCGCCACCTCATCGGCGTAGGCGTCGCGGCGGGCCCGCAGGTACGCCGCGTCCGCCGGGTCGATCGCGTCTCCCGCCAGCCGCAGCCAGCGCTCGACCCCGCCCAGCAGGTCCCGGGCGGGCAGGGCGAACGGAGGTTCGGGCAGGGCGTGGACGGCGCGCAGCAGTACGGCCAGGTCCTCGGCGCCCGCCGGCCGGACCGCGTCCGGGAGCCGGTGCCACAGCGTCAGCGGATGCCCGTCCACCAGCCGCGGCTCCGGCTCGGCCGCGCGGACCGCCGGGATCCCGGCCGCCTCGAACCAGCCGGCCACCGCGAGTTCCCGCTCGGCCCGCGCCATCAGCGCCGCCTCCCGGCCCACCTTCACCACCAGGTCGCCGACGGCGAAGACGGCGTTCTCGCCGAACGCGAGGAGGGCCGGTCCGCGGGCCGTTCCACCGGTCGCCGGCGTGAGGCCGGCCGCCTTCAGAGCCCGTCTGGCCTGCGCTTCGTCCATGCCCCTGCTCTCGCCCTCCGCCGGATGGCGGTGATCGTGGTGACGGCGGTGATCGCGGTGCCCGGCGTGACCGGGGTGATCGCGGCGTCCGTAGCAGACGGCGTGATCGCCGGAATGCGCCGCGATACGCCGTGACCCGCCCTGATCACCGCGCATCCGAGTTCTATCACCGCCCGCATGGGTGGTGGCTTCGGGAGGGCGGCCCGATGCTGGAGGCATGGGCGCCGACCGTGACGCAGGCTCCGCCCGCGGCCCCAGCGGCGTGGCGCGGCGCGCCATCCGCACCACGCTCGCCGCGTGCGCCGGGTTCTTCCTGTTCCTGTACGGGCTGGACCAGCCCGTCGCGGCGATGTACGCCCTGTTCGCGGTCGTATCGATGGCGGCCCTCTCGCACATCCCCGGCACCGGGCGCCAACGGGCGGCCGTCATCGTCCGGACGACGCCCGTGGCCTGGCTGCTCGTCACGATCGGCACCTGTCTCGCGGTGCGCACCTGGAGCGCCGTGGCCGGCATGCTGGTCATCGGCTTCTTCCTCGCCTTCGTGGCCGTGGCCGGGCCCCGGGCATCGGGCGCCGCGCCCGGCCTGCAGCTGCTCTACATCCTGCCGTGCTTCCCGCCCTACGCCCCGGACACCCTCGGCGAGCGCCTGCTGGGCACGACCTGCGGCCTCGCGCTGCTGATCCTCGCCGAGCTCTTCGTGCTGCCCGAGCCGCGCGGCCCCTCCTACCGAGTGCTGGCCGCCGAGGCCGCCGAGGCCGCCGCCCGCTGCGCCGGCGAGCTGGGCCGGGCCCCGTACAGGCTGTCCGCCGCAGGGGCGCAGGTGGCCCGGGCGGCCGGCGAGGCGCTGCGGCCCTTCCGGGTCCCCGAGGCGGACCGCCCCGCCGGGCCGGGCCTGCGGGACCGCGGGCTCGCGCACGCGGGCCTGGCCGCCCGCACGCTCCTGAACCGCATGGTGAACCTGCCCGCGCCGCCCCCGGAGCGCCCGCCCCCGGAGCAGGCGCCCGGGGTGCCGGCCGCGGTCGGCGCGGCCGCCGCCGAGTGCGGGGCCCTGCTGCGCGGCACCGGCGACTCCACCGACGCGGCCACCGCCCTGCGGGGCGTACGGGAACGGGCCGTCGCCGTGGACGAAAAGCCGGCGAGCGAGGCGCTGGGCGTGCGGCGGGCCGCGCTGCTGGAGGTGGCGGACGCCGCCGTCGCCTTCACGACCGCGGCCGAACTGGCGGTACGGGGCCGGCACGCGCGGCTCCCGGCCGAGACCGATGCGGGCCGCTTCTGGTACGCGGGCCGGCGCGCGCCCCGCCTGTGGTGGCACCGGCTGGCCGCACACGCCGGACCGCGGTCGGTGCACTTCCAGAACGCCGTCCGGCTCAGCCTCGCGCTCGCGGCCGCCCGTACCATCGCGGGCATCGACTCCCTGCCGCACGGCTTCTGGGCGATGCTCGCCGTGCTCAGCCTGACCCGGACCACGGTCTCCCAGACCCGGGCGACCGTACGCCTGGCGCTCGCCGGCACTCTGCTCGGCGCCCTCGCGACCGGCTGCCTGCTGGCCCTGATCGGCGGGAACAGCACCGTCTACGCCATCGCCCTGCCGTTCGTCATGTTCGTGGCCTTCCGGGTCGGGCCGGTGCGGGGTGTGGGCTGGGCCCAGGGCATGTTCACCCTCGTCGTGTCCTTCGCCTTCGCGCAGCTGGCGCCGGTGACCTGGAGGCTGGCCGAGATCAGGATCCTGGACGTGGCCATCGGCAGCATGATCGGCGTCGTGTTCGGACTGCTCGCCTGGCCGCGGGGGGCGCAGGTGGAGCTGCACCGGGCGGTCGCCCTGCTGCTGGCGGAGGCGGCCGATACGGTCAAGAGCACCGCGGCCGCCGTCGCGGCGGGCGGGCCGGGACACCTCCCCGACGACGGGCCGCTCCAGCGCGCGCTGCTGCTGGCGGAGTCGGCGTTCTCGCAGCGCCTGAGCGAGCCCAGGGCCCCCGTCGGCGTCCCCGCCGACTGGCAGGCTGCCCTGATGACGGGCCACCACGTGCTGTGGGGTTCGCGCCGCCTTCACGCCCGCGGAGGTCCACCCCTGGAGCCGGCCCAGAACACGCGCCTCCGCGCCCGGGCCGCGCAGGTGGCCACCGGCCTGCGCGCCGCATCCTCCCTGGCCTCAGCCACATTCCCGCCACCGCATACGGACACGCCCCTCCCGGCGGGCGCGTACCTGGCGGGGGTGCGGCCGGTGGCCCCGGCCGCACCCCCGGGCACGGGGCCTCCGACGGCCACGGACGTGCCCGCGGGCACGCATCGGCCGGTGGCCGCGAACGGGCCGCCGCCCGCGAACCCGCCGACGGACGAACCACCCGCCCCCGACCCGGCGCCCGCCCCCGACCCGGGGCCGGCATCGGCCCACGGTCCCGCAGCCGTAACGGAGTACGGGCCCGCGCCCGGCCCGGGGCGTGCACCCGCCCCGGGGCCCGTACCGGAGCGCGTATCCGGCCCGGAGGCGACACCCGCATCAGACCCCGCGCCCCCAGGCGGCGCGGGGGCAGCGCCCGCACCCGGCCCAGGGCGTGCACCCGCCCCGGGGCCCGCGCCCGGCGCCGAGGCGACACCTGCGCCCGGCGCCGAGGCGACACCTGCGCCCGGCCCCGAGGCGGCAGCCGCACCTGGCCCGGAGGCGGCAGCCGCGCCCGGCGCCGAGGCGGCACCCGCGCCCGGCCCGGAGGCGGGGGCACCCGCACCCCGGCCCGTCGGCGGTGGCGAGGGGGGCGGGGTTGCTCCGCCGCGGTTCTTTGCCGCGCTTGCGTGGCTGGACTCGTTGCACACCGACGTCGAGCGCATCACCGCGCCCACCGGCGGTTCCGAGGGGTCGGAAGGGGCGGCGGCCTGAAAAGTTGTTGCACGAGACGTCTCGTCTCGTTACTGTCTGATCATGACCTCAGCCAAGCCGTCCAAGCCCACCGAGACCGCCGAGCCCGCTCACATCGCCATGTTCTCCATCGCCGCCCACGGCCACGTGAACCCGAGCATCGAAGTGATCCGGGAACTCGTCGCCCGCGGCCACCGCGTCAGCTACGCCATCCCCGCCGCCTTCGCCGAGAAGATCGCGGAGACCGGCGCCACACCCGTGATCTACACCTCCACCCTCCCCACCGATGACGAGCCGGAGGCCTGGGGCACCGAGCTCATCGACAACCTGGAGCCCTTCCTCGAGGACGCCGTCCAGGCACTCCCGCAGCTCGCCGCCGCCTTCGAGGGCGACGAGCCGGATCTCGTCCTCCACGACATCACCTCCTACCCGGCACCCGTGCTCGCCCACCGGTGGGGCGTCCCCGCCGTCTCCCTCTCCCCGAACCTCGTCGCCTGGGAGGGGTACGAGCAGGAGGTCGCCGAGCCGATGTTCGCCGAGCTGAAGGCCTCCGAGCGCGGCCGGGCGTACTACGCCCGATTCGCCGCCTGGCTCACCGAGAACGGCCTCGGGGGCGACGTCGACCGCTTCCAGGGCCGGCCGCGCCGCAGCCTCGTCCTGATTCCCAGGGCGCTCCAGCCCCACGCCGACCGCGTCGACGAGTCCGCCTACACCTTCGTGGGCGCCTGCCAGGGCGACCGCACCGCGACCCAGGGCAGCTGGCACAGGCCCGCGACCGCCGACGGCAAGAAGGTCGTGCTGGTCTCGCTCGGCTCCGCCTTCACCAAGCAGCCCGCCTTCTACCGCGCCTGCATCGACGCCTTCGCGGACCTGCCCGACTGGCACGTCGTCCTCCAGATCGGCAAGTTCACCGATGAGGCCGACCTCGGCGAGATCCCCGCCAACGTCGAGGTCCACCGCTGGGTTCCCCAGCTGGACGTCCTGCGCCAGGCCGACGCCTTCATCACCCACGCGGGCGCCGGCGGCAGCCAGGAGGGGCTCGCCACCGCCACCCCGATGGTCGCCGTCCCGCAGGCCGTCGACCAGTTCGGCAACGCCGACATGCTGGTCTCGCTCGGCGTGGCCCGGCACGTACCGATGGCGGACGCGGACGCCGCCACCCTCCGGGAAGCGGTCCTCGCCCTGGTCGCCGACCCCGAGGTCGCCGCCCGCGCCGAGGCCGTGCGCGCCGGGATGGCCGCCGAAGGGGGCACACGGCAGGCCGCCGACCTCGTCGAGGCCGAACTGTCGTAGGCACCCCCTAAGGTGCCGCCATGACGAAGAAGGCCACGACCACGAAGTACGCGGCGCTGCTGCGCGGCATCAACGTCGGCGGGAGCAAGAAGGTCCCGATGGCGGAGCTGCGCTCCGTGCTGGAGGAGCTCGGCCACGGCGACGTACAGACGTACCTGCAGAGCGGCAACGCCGTCTTCAGCAGCGAGAAGAAGGACCCGGCGGCGCTCGCCCGGGAACTGGAGGCGGCCCTCGAGGCCCGCTTCGGCTTCCGGGTGGCCTGCCTGGTGGTGGACGGCGCGTACCTGCACGCCGTCGCCGACGCCTGCCCCTTCCCCGCCGCGGAGCTGGAGGGCAAGCAGCTCCACGTGACCTTCTTCTCCGAACAGCCGGGCGCGGAGCGCTTCGCCGCGCTCGACGAGGCCTCCTACCTCCCCGAGGAGTACCGGCTCGGCGACCGCGTCCTCTACCTCTACGCCCCCCACGGCCTGGGCCGCTCCAAACTGGCCGAGTCCCTCGCCAGGCCCGCAGTCGTCAAGGGCATCGACGTGACCACCCGCAACTGGAACACCGTCGCCAAACTCGTCGAGCTGACCGGGAGCTGACGCGGCAGGCCTCAGCCGAGCGCGTCCAGCAGTTCCAGCTCCCGCGCCGTGAGGTGGATCGTCGCCGCGTCCAGGTTCTCCGCCAGGTGTTCGGGGGACCCGGTGCCCGGCGTGGGACACAGGACGGGGGAGTGGTGCAGCAGCCAAGCCAGGGCGATCTGGCCCGGGCGGGCGCCGTGGGCCGCGGCCACCGAGGTGACGGCGGCCGCGCTCTCGCGGGTCAGGGCGCCGCTGCCCAGCGGGTAGTACGGGAGGAAGGCGATCCCGCGGGCCTCGCACAGCGCGAGCACCTCCGCCGAGCCACGCTCCAGCAGGTTGTACGGGTTCTGGACGGACGCGATCGGGGTCGACTCCAGGGCCGTCCGCACCTGCTCCGCGGTCACGGTGTCCAGCCCGATGTGCCGGATCTTGCCCTCCGCCCGCAACTCGGCCAGCGTGCCCAGCTGTTCGGCCACCGGCACGACCGGATCGAAGCGGTGCAGCTGGTAGAGGCCGATCCGGTCCGTGCGCAGCCGCCGCAGACTCGCCTCGCACTGCCGGCGCAACTGCTCCGGGCGGCCCGCCACGTGCCACCGGTCGGGGCCGGTGCGCACCACCCCGCCCTTCGTGGCGACGACGAGCCGCTCCCCGTACGGGTACAGGGCTTCGGCGATCAGCTCCTCGGCCAGGTCGGGGCCGTAGTTGTCGGCGGTGTCGATGAGGGTGACCCCGCGTTCCACCGCCGTGCGCAGCAGGGCCCGGGCCTCGGCCCGTTCGCCGCGCGGGCCCCAGTAGCCGGGGCCCACGAGTCCGCCCGTACCGAAGCCGAGCCGCCGTACAGGCAGCTCCCCGCCGAGATCGATCCCCTCTTTCACCATGCCCCGACGGTAACCCAGGGGCCCGCATGTGCCAGGCTCGTGGCATGCGTTACATCATCATCGGCGCGGGCGCCGTGGGCGCCACCATCGGCGGACGGCTCGCGGAGGCGGGCGGCGAGGTCGTCCTCGTCGCACGCGGCGCGCACGCGGAGGCCTTGCGGGCCGACGGACTGCGGCTCACCACCGCCGACGGGGAACGGGTACACCGCCTGCCCGTGGTCACCGGACCGGACGAGATGGGCGAACTGCGCCCCGACGACGTGCTGTTGCTGGCGGTGAAGACCCAGCATGCGATCGCCGCGCTCGACGCGTGGGGCGACGCAGAGGTCGCGGGCGGCGGCACGGCCGCGCAGCGGCTGCCGGTGCTGTGCGCGCAGAACGGCGTGGAGAGCGAGCGGCTGGCGCTACGGCGCTTCGCGCGGGTGTACGGGGTGTGCGTGTGGTTGCCCGCGACCTTCCTGGAGCCGGGCGTGGTCTCGGCGCTGTGCGCGCCGCTGACCGGCATCCTGCACGTGGGCCGGGCGGCGGGCGGTACGGACGCCCTGTGCCGGGCCGTCGCGGCGGACCTCGGGAAGGCCGGCTTCGAGGCGCCGGTGGTCGAGGACGTGATGCGCTGGAAGTACGCGAAGCTGCTGGGCAACCTGGGCAACGCCCTCCAGGCGACGACCGGCCCGGAGCCGGACCCGGCGAAGGCGGCCCTGCTGCTGCGGGCCGTGCGCGAGGCGAAGGCCGCCTTCGGGGCGGCAGGCATCGCGTACGCCTCGGACGCGGAGCAGTCGCTGGCGAGGGACGGGAAGGTGAACCAGCCGCCGGGGACCCGGGGCGGGTCGTCCTGGCAGAGCCTGGCGCGGGGGACGGGCTCCGTGGAAGCGGACTACCTCAACGGGGAGATCTCCCTGCTGGGCCGCCTGCACGGGATCGCGACCCCCGTCAACGACGTCCTGCGGCACGCGGCGAACATCTTCGCCCGAGAGGGCCTCCCGCCGGGCGCGATGTCCATCGAGGACCTCACCACCCTCGCGGACGAGGCCGCGGCCCGCGCGTAACCCCTGGGTGGGGGTGCGGGGGCGCTGCGCGGAGCTGCTCCCCGCCCGCCCTTGCTCCGTTTCCCGGGGCTCAGCCCCGGCCCCCGCTGGAGATTTCAGCCCCGCCGGCGTTTGAGGCGCGGGGTCTGGGGCGGAGCCCCAGCAGGGGGCGGGCACGCATCGCGGCTACGCCGTCAGGGCGGGCCGCCTGCCGGGAGTCGACGTGGCGGAGGCGTCGTAGCGGCGCAGCAGGAGGCGGGCCAGTTCGGGGGCCGCGCCCAGGACATCGGCCACGACATCCGCGCCCGCGGCCGCGGCGCCGGCCGCGATGCGGTCCGGGAGCCGGCCGGGGGCGATGACGTACGGGGCCACCGCCACCCGGGCGAAGCCCTCGGCGCGCAGGGCCCGTACGGCGTCTTCGGTGCGGGGAAGGGCAGCGGAGGCGAACGCAGGCCGCACGGCGCACCAACCGGTGTGCCGCCACTCCCGCGCGGTTTCAGCGATCGCTGCGATCGCCTCCGGGTCTGTGGAGCCGGCGGACGCGAGCACCACCGCGGTGGTGGCGCGGTCCGCCGGGGTGAGGCCGGCTTCGGCAAGCCGGCGTTCGAGGGCCGAGAGCAGGAGCGGGGAGGGGCCGAGGACATCGGCCACCCGCACCGACAGCCCGGGCAGGCGGGCCGACGACTCGGCCAGTGCGGCCGGGATGTCGGACTTCGCGTGGAAGGCCCGGGTGAGGAGGAGCGGGAGGGCGACGACATCCCGTGCGCCCGACAGGTAGAGCGAGGACAGGGCCTGGCCCACCGACGGGGTGTTGAAGTCCAGGAAGGCCGTCTCCACCCGCAGCCCGGGCCGCAGCGTCCGCGCCCGCCCGACGAGGGCGTGCACGGTCGCCGCGTGCCGCGGGTCGCGGCTGCCGTGGGCGATGACCAGGAGTGCGGGTGCGTGGGACATCGGACTCAGCTCTTGACCAGCAGGCCGCGGCTGCGCAGCACCCACCGCTCGACCGGGCTGAAGATCAGCAGGTCGATGGCGATGCCGACCACCAGGATCAAGATGATCGCCAGGAACACGCCGGGCAGGTCGATGTTGTTGCGGCCGTTCTCCAGGAGCTGGCCCAGGCCCAGGCCCAGGTCGGGCGAGGAGGCGATGATCTCGGCGGCCATCAGCGAGCGCCAGGAGAAGGCCCAGCCCTGCTTCAGGCCCGCCAGATAGCCCGGCAGCGCGGCCGGCATCACGATGTGCCGGGCGCCGCGCAGACCGGTGGCGCCCAGGGTGCGGCCGGCCCGCAGGTAGAGCGGCGGGATCTGGTCGATGCCGGAGACGAGGCCGTTGGCGATGGACGGGACGGCGCCCAGCAGGATCACCGTGAACATCATCGCGTCGTTGAGGCCGAACCAGAGGACGGCCGGCGGCACCCAGGCCACCGACGGCAGCGACTGCAGGCCCTGGAGGATCGGGCCGATCGCGGCGCGCACGAACTTCACCCGGGCGACCAGGAGGCCGAGCGGGGTGCCGATGGCCAGGGCCAGCAGGAAGCCGAGCAGGCCGCGGGAGACGCTGGTCCAGATCACCTCCAGCAGGGTGCCCTGGACCCACATGTCGGTCAGGCTGCCCCACACCGCGGACAGTGGGGGCAGCTTGGTCTCCTCGGTGACCTTCGTGGCGACGAGGACCTGCCAGACCAGGAGCACGAGGCTCACGGCCAGGAGGGGCGGGAGGACCTTCTTGACGAGGACCTCGCGGACCGGGGTGCGGTGGGTCTGGACCGCGTCGAGGGCGTCGAGGCCCGCTTCCAGGCCGGCCAGGTCGTCGTTCTTGCCCGTGGCCTTCAAGGTGGTGTCAGTGCTGGCCATGGCGGCGGATCTCCCCACGCAGGTGTTCAGTGATCTCGAGGGACAGCTCCGCGACGTCCGCGTCCTCGATGCGGCGCGGCTGCGGGATGTCCACGGTCCACTCCTTCGCGACCCGGCCGGGGCGCGAGGAGAGCAGGACCACGCGCTGGGCGAGGCGGACGGCCTCGCGCACGTTGTGGGTGACGAAGAGGACGGACAGGTTCGTCTCGGCCCAGATGCGGGTGAGCTCGCCGTGCAGCACGTCCCGCGTGATGGCGTCGAGCGCCGCGAACGGCTCGTCCATCAGCAGCAGCTGGCTGTCCTGGGCCAGTGCCCGGGCCAGGGCCACGCGCTGGCGCATGCCGCCCGACAGCTCGTGCACGCGCTTGCCGTACGAGCCGCCGAGGCGGACCAGCTCCAGCAGGCGCTCGGCCTCCGGCTTGCGGTCGGCCTTGGCCACCCCGCGCAGGCGCAGGGCGAGTTCGATGTTCTTGCCCGCGGTCAGCCACGGGAAGAGGGCGTGCTCCTGGAACATCAGGGCCGGGCGGCCGCCGGGGGTCTCGATGGACCCCGCGGACGGCTTGTCGAGGCCCGCGACCAGGTTCAGCAGGGTGGACTTTCCACACCCCGAGGCCCCCAGGATGGTGACGAACTCTCCGGGAGCGACATCGAGGCTGATGTCGTCCAGGACGAGCTGCGATCCGGCCGGGCCGGAGAAGGACTTCGAGACGTGCTCGATGCGGGCAGCGTGGGTCTGCTCCGCTACGGAGCCCTCGGCAGCCTTGGCAAGCGTGGTGGCCATGGTCGTCACCTCCTGGGATAGCTGGACTACGGGATTACTCGGCGCCGAGACCGGCGTCGGAGACCTCGGGCTTGCCGGCGGCCTTCAGCACCTTGTTCAGGAGCGTCAGGTCGTAGATGCCGGCGAGGTCGGGCTGCTGGATGAGCTTGGCCTTGACCGCCCAGTCCGACTGGGTCTTCAGCGTCGAGGCCAGCGGGTCGTCCGTGACCGTGAAGCTCGGCCACGCCGGGTCGATGACCTTCGCGTCGAGCGGCTTGCCGCCCTCCGCCTCGAGCCTGGCGTTGGCGGAGGCCTTCGCCTTGTCCTGGTTGGCGTGGATCCACTCGTTGGTCTTCACCGTGCCGCGCAGGACGGCCTCCACCACGTCCGGGTGCTCCTTGAGGAACTTCTGCGACACGATGATGTTCGTGATCACGAACTTCTTGTCGGGCCACAAGGAGGTCTCGTCGAGGAGGACGCTGCCGCCGTCGGAGACGAGCTTGGAGGCCGTGGGCTCCGGGACCCAGGCGCCGTCGATCGAGCCCTGCTTGAAGGCGTCCGGGGTGACCTTGTTGTCCGTGCGGACGACGGAGACGTCACCCTTGCCGGACTCCGGGTCGACCTTCCAGCCCTTCTCGGAGATCCAGTTGAGGAACGCGACGTCCTGCGTGTTCCCCTTCTGCGGGGTGGCGATCTTCTTGCCCTTGAGGTCGTCCAGGGCCTTGATCTTGTCCGGGTTCACGACCAGCTTCACGCCGCCCGAAGCGGAGCCGGAGATGATCCGCAGGTTGGAGCCCTTGGACTTCACGTAGGCGTTGATCGACGGGGAGGGGCCGATGAAACCGATGTCGAGAGAGCCGCCGTTGAGGGCTTCGATCTCGGACGGACCGGCGTTGAAGGACTGCGGCTTGATCTTGGTGCCGTTCAGTTCCTTCTCGATCAGGCCCTCCTGCAGGCCGACGAGCGCGGTGGCGTGCGTCAGGTTCGGGAAGTAGCCGATCCGCACCTCGGAGGCCGACAGCTTCTTGCCGCCGGTGGCCGCGGCGTTGGCGGCCTTGTCGCCCTCGTCCTTCTTGGCCTCGGAGCCGTAGCCGCACGAGGCGAGCGCGCCGATCAGCAGCGGCAGGGCGGCAGCGGCGACGAATCCGCGGCGCAGGGTGGTGCGGGTGGTGCGGGTGGTGGCGGTGGCAGGCACGGGAGGACTTCCTCTCGTGACGCGGTCATCTCATGACGCACGTCTTCGTCTGTGGAGCAGGGGCAGGTACAGCTCGCGGGGGGTGTGGGCGCGCATGCGGTGCGCGTACGTCATCGCGCACATCGCGCCACCCCTCCCTGGCCGCTGCCGAGGTGGCCGCTGCCTACGCGGCCGCCCTCCTTGGCGAAGGTGGAGTAGATGTCGGCAGGCATGATCTAGAAGTCCCACCCTTCCTCGTCCGCCTGGATGGTGGTCTCCGCCTCGGAGGCGAAGGACTCGCCGGCCATGCCCGCCGCCAGAGTGGTTCCGTCGGCCGGGTCGATCAGCAGGAAGGACCCGGTGCGGCGCGAGTCGGCGTACGCGTCGAGCGCGAGCGGCTCGGCGGTACGGACGACCACGCGGCCGATGTCGTTGGCCACCAGCTGCCCGGGGTTCGGGTGCTGGGACAGGTCGTCCAGGGTCAGCCGCGAGGGGATCTCCTTGACGATCGCCTTGACCGTGCGCGTCGTGTGCTTGATCAGCACCCGGGCGCCCACGGAGAGGGGCTGGTCGGCCACGTGGCAGACCGTCGCCTCGACGTCCTGCGTGGTGGCCGGGGGGTTCGCGGACGGCGCGATCAGGTCGCCGCGCGAGATGTCGATGTCGTCCGCCAGACGCAGCGTCACCGACTGCGGGGCCCAGGCGATGTCGACGCTCTCGCCGAGCGCGTCGATGCCCACGATCGTGCTCGTGCGGCCCGAGGGCAGGACGGTCACGGCCTCGCCGACGCGCAGCACGCCGGAGGCGATCTGGCCCGCGTAGCCGCGGTAGTCGGGGTGCTCCGCGGACTGCGGGCGGATCACGTACTGCACCGGGAAACGCGCCGGGCAGGCGGTGAGGTCGTGGCTGACCGGGACGGTCTCCAGGTGCTCCAGCACCGTCGGGCCGCCGTACCAGTCCATGTTGGCCGAGGGGTCCACGACGTTGTCGCCGGCCAGCGCCGAGATCGGGATCGCGGTGATCTCCGGGACGCCCAGGTCCGAGGCGTAGGCGGTGAACTCCTCGGCGATCTTCGCGAAGACCGACTCCTCGTAGCCCACCAGGTCCATCTTGTTCACGGCCAGGACCACGTGCGGGACGCGCAGCAGCGCGGCAACGGCCGCGTGCCGGCGGGTCTGCTCGATCACGCCGTTGCGGGCGTCGACCAGGACCACGGCCAGGTCGGCGGTGGAGGCGCCGGTGACCATGTTCCGGGTGTACTGCACGTGCCCCGGGGTGTCCGCGAGGATGAACCGGCGGCGCGCGGTGGCGAAGTAGCGGTACGCGACGTCGATGGTGATGCCCTGCTCCCGCTCGGCCCGCAGGCCGTCGGTGAGCAGCGCGAGGTCGGGGGCGTCCTGGCCGCGCTGGGCGGAGACGGCCTCGACGGCCTCCATCTGGTCGGTCAGGACCGACTTGGAGTCGTGCAGCAGCCGCCCGACCAGCGTGGACTTGCCGTCGTCGACGGAACCGGCGGTCGCGAAGCGCAGCAGCGTGGTCGCCGAAAGATCGGCGAACTGCTCGGTGGTGGAGGTCATTTCTAGAAGTACCCTTCGCGCTTGCGGTCTTCCATCGCGGCCTCGGACATCTTGTCGTCGGCGCGGGTGGCACCCCGCTCGGTGAGGCGGGAGACGGCGATCTCGGCGATCACGGCGTCCAGCGTGGCGGCGTCGGAGTCGACGGCGCCGGTGCAGGACATGTCACCGACGGTGCGGTAGCGGATGAGACGCGTCTCGGGCGTCTCGCCCTCCTTCGCGCCGCCCCACTCGCCGGCCGTCAGCCACATGCCGTTGCGCAGGAACACCTCGCGCTCGTGGGCGAAGTAGATCTCCGGCAGCTCGATGCCCTCGCGGGCGATGTACTGCCACACGTCCAGCTCGGTCCAGTTGGAGAGCGGGAAGACGCGCACGTGCTCGCCGGGCGCGTGGCGGCCGTTGTAGAGCTGCCACAGCTCGGGGCGCTGGCGGCGCGGGTCCCACTGGGAGAACTCGTCGCGGAGGCTGAACACCCGCTCCTTGGCGCGGGCCTTCTCCTCGTCGCGTCGGCCGCCGCCGAAGACGGCGTCGAACTTGAGGCTCTGGATCGCCTCGGTCAGCGGGACGGTCTGCAGCGGGTTGCGGGTGCCGTCCGGACGCTCGCGCAGCTTGCCCGCGTCGATGTAGTCCTGGACGGACGCCACGTGCAGGCGCAGCCCGTGCTTGGCGACCGTGCGGTCGCGGTACTCCAGCACCTCGGGGAAGTTGTGGCCGGTGTCGACGTGCAGCAGCGTGAACGGCACCGGCGCCGGCGCGAACGCCTTCAGCGCCAGGTGCAGCATGACGATGGAGTCCTTGCCGCCGGAGAACAGGATCACCGGCTTCTCGAACTCGCCCGCCACCTCGCGGAAGATGTGCACGGCCTCCGACTCGAGGGCGTCGAGGTGCGACAGCGCGTAGGGCGCGTCCGTCCCTTCGTGGACGTGTGCGACGGTGGCGGTCATGCCAGGCCCCTCTCGGTGAGCAGCGCGTGCAGGGCCGAAGCCGACTCCTGCACGGTCTGCGTGTGCGACTCGATACGGAGGTCCGGGGACTCCGGAGCCTCGTACGGGTCGTCGACCCCGGTCAGACCGGAGATCTCGCCCGCCGCCTGCTTGGCGTACAGGCCCTTGACGTCACGCTCGGAGCACACCTCGACCGGAGTGGCCACGTGCACTTCGAGGTAGTCCGTCGCGGCGGCCGCGTGCCGCTTGCGGACGGCCTCACGGCTGTCCGCGAACGGTGCGATCACCGGCACCAGCGCCTTGACGCCGTTGCTCGCGAGGAGCTCGGCGACGAAGCCGATCCGCTGCACGTTGGTGTGCCGGTCCTCGCGGCTGAAACCGAGGCCGGCGGAGAGGAACTCGCGGATCTCGTCACCGTCGAGGACCTCCACGCGGTGGCCCTCGGCGCGCAGCCGCTCGGCCAGCGCGTAGGCGATGGTGGTCTTGCCCGCGCTCGGCAGCCCGGTCAGCCACACGGTGGCGCCCTGGTCGCTCACGCTCATCTGCTCTGTCTCCGTAGGTTCTTCGCTCGTCGTCACGCTGGTCGTCGCGCTGCCCGTCATCAGCCGTGCAGTCCGCACTCGGTCTTGCCCCGCCCGGCCCACCGGCCCGCCCGCGCGTCCTCGCCCTCCGCCACGCGGCGGGTGCAGGGGGCGCAGCCGACGGAGGCGTAGCCGTCCATCAGCAGCGGGTTGGTGAGTACGCCGTGTTCGGCGACGTACGCGTCCACGTCGTCCTGGGTCCAGCGGGCGATCGGCGAGATCTTGACCTTCTGCCGCTTCTCGTCCCAGCCGACGACCGGGGTGTTCGCCCGGGTCGGGGACTCGTCGCGGCGCAGGCCCGTCGCCCAGGCGTCGTACGCGGTCAGGCCCTCTTCCAGCGGTTTGACCTTGCGCAGCGCGCAGCACAGGTCGGGGTCGCGGTCGTGCAGCTTCGGGCCGTGCTCCGCGTCCTGCTCGGCCACCGTCCGGCGCGGGGTGAGGGTGATGACGTTGACGTCCATCACCGCCTCGACCGCGTCACGGGTGCCGATGGTCTCCTCGAAGTGGTAGCCCGTGTCGAGGAAGACCACGTCCACGCCGGGGAAGACGCGCGAGGCCAGGTGGGCGACGACCGCGTCCTCCATGGAGGAGGTCACGGCGAACTTCCCGCCGAAGGTCTCGGCCGCCCAGCGCAGGATGTCCAGCGCGGAGGCGTCCTCCAGGTCCCGGCCCGCCCGCTCGGCCAGTTCCTTGAGATCCGTGTCCTTGCGATCCGTGGCCTTGAGGTCCACGGCCGTGAGACTCGCGTCTTGAGTGGTGGTCATATCTCGTCCCCTCCAGCTGAATCGGACCGGACACCGCGGGCCAGCAGCCCGAGGTACTTCAGCTGGAAGGCTCGGTTGCAGGCCCTGCATTCCCACGCGCCGTGGCCCGCCTCGTGGGGAAACAGGTCCTCGTCGCCGCAGTACGGGCAGTAGAACGGTGCGGCGCGCTCGCTCACGAGAGGCTCTTCTCGTCCGCGCGGGCGACCCACGCCGCGAAGCGCTCGCCGTCCTCGCGCTGCTCCTCGTAGCTCTTGACGACCCGCTCGACGTAGTCGGGCAGACCGGCCGAGGTGACCTTGAGGCCGCGGACCTTGCGGCCGAAGCCGGCCTCCAGGCCGAGGGCGCCGCCCAGGTGGACCTGGTAGCCCTCCACCTGGTTGCCGTCGTCGTCCAGGACCAGCTGCCCCTTGAGACCGATGTCCGCCACCTGGATACGCGCGCAGGCGTTCGGGCAGCCGTTGATGTTGATCGTGAGCGGCTCGGCGAAGTCCGGCAGGCGGCGCTCCAGTTCGTCGATCAGCGAGGCGCCGCGCGCCTTCGTCTCGACGATGGCCAGCTTGCAGAACTCGATGCCGGTGCAGGCCATCGTGCCGCGGCGGAACGGGGACGGCTTGACCCGCAGGTCCAGCGCCTCCAGCGCCCCGACCACCGAGTCGACCCGGTCGGCCTCGATGTCGAGCACGATCATCTTCTGCTCGGCGGTGGTGCGCAGGCGGCCGGAACCGTGCTGCTCGGCGATGTCCGCGATCTTGGTCAGGGTGGCGCCATCCACACGGCCGACGCGGGGCGCGAAGCCGACGTAGAACTTGCCGTCCTGCTGCTGGTGGACGCCCACGTGGTCGCGCCACTGGCCGGTCGGCTGCTCGGGAGCGGGGCCGTCGGTCAGCTTGCGCTGCAGGTACTCGTCCTCCAGGACCTGGCGGAATTTGGCCGGGCCCCAGTCGGCGACGAGGAACTTCAGGCGGGCGCGGGTGCGCAGCCGGCGGTAGCCGTAGTCGCGGAAGATCGAGATGACGCCCTCGTAGACGTCCGGGACCTCGTCGAGCGAGACCCAGGTGCCCAGGCGCACGCCCAGCTTGGGGTTGGTGGACAGACCGCCGCCGACCCAGACGTCGAAGCCCGGACCGTGCTCGGGGTGGTTCACGCCGACGAAGGCGATGTCGTTGATCTCGTGCGCCACGTCGAGCAGCGGCGAGCCGGAGACCGCGGACTTGAACTTGCGGGGCAGGTTGGAGAAGTCCTTGTTGCCCACGATGCGGCGGTAGATCTCGTCGATGGCGGGCGTGCCGTCGATGATCTCGTCCCGGGCGATGCCGGCGACGGGCGAACCGAGGATGACGCGGGGCGTGTCACCGCAGGCCTCGGTCGTGGAAAGGCCGACGGCCTCCAGCCGGCGCCAGATCTCCGGGACGTCCTCGATCCGGATCCAGTGGTACTGCACGTTCTGGCGGTCGGTCAGGTCGGCGGTGCCGCGCGCGAACTCCTGGGAGATCTCGCCGATGACGCGGAGCTGCTCGGTGGTCAGCCGGCCGCCGTCGATGCGGACGCGCAGCATGAAGAACTCGTCGTCCAGCTCCTCCGGCTCCAGGATCGCGGTCTTGCCGCCGTCGATCCCGGGCTTGCGCTGGGTGTAGAGGCCCCACCAGCGCATGCGGCCGCGCAGGTCGTTGGGGTCGATCGAGTCGAAGCCGCGCTTGGAGTAGATCGTCTCAATGCGTGTCCGCACGTTGAGACCGTCGTCGTCCTTCTTGAACTGCTCGTTGCCGTTGAGAGGGGTGTGGTGTCCGACGGCCCACTGGCCCTCACCGCGGTGACGGCCGGTCTTGCGGCGCGCGGCGGCTGCGGGTGCGGCTGCGGGCGTTTCGGGGGTGGCGGCCATGGCGGTACGTCCTTCTTCGGCGGCTCAAGGCAAGGGCAGGGGGAGGCGAAGCGGCGGCGGTGACCCCTGGACTCTGAGCGGGTGTGGCTGATTCCCGCTTCGTTGCCGGGGTTGCCGGCGGGCAGGGCGGGACATCGGCCTCAGGGGACTAGCGGGGGATCGGCGCGTCCGCAGCGGCGGGGACGGCGACGATGTGCGGCGTGGCTGGTTCCGTCAGCGCGCCGGACAGATGGCGCTGGACATGCGGCCGAGGTCGACGTGCCGCCGACTCACCAAGGCAATTCCAGCTCCATTCATGACGGAAGCGTGTCATGTGCCTCTTGGAGGAGTCCACTACTGTCCACGATTCGGACGAACTCGTCCCGGATCGTGGGATGACGTGATCGTGGTCACGCACCGAACGCCGGTGAGCCCGGGCATTCCGGCCTCCCCGGCGTTCGGGGCGCCTCGCCGCTGCGGGGGCTCCGCCCCGAACTCCAGGTCCCGGCGGAGCCGGGCTCGATGTGCTACGCGCCGGGCCACGGCCCGGGGGTCGGGGCCTCTTCCTTCTCTTCCGTCTCCGTCTTGAAGATCTTGAAGCCGCGCCGCTCGTAGTTGCTCATCGCCGTCGGGCCGTCCTGGCTGCAGGTGTGCACCCACACCCGCCGGGTCGGCTCCAGCTCCGGCCAGCGCTCCGCCAGGGACCACGCCCGGGCGATGCCCACCGACAGCAGGTGGCCGCCGATGCGGCGGCCCCGGAAGTCCGGGAGGAGGCCGAAGTACATGATCTCCACCACACCGTCGTCCTGCGGGTCGAGCTCCACGTACCCCGCCGGCGTGCCGCGGTCGTACGCCACCCACGTCTCCACCCCCGGCCGGCCCAGCTGCTCCACCCACTGGGCCCGGGTCAGCGAGAGCCGGTCCGTCCAGTGGATGTCGCCGCCCACCGAGGCGTACAGGAAGCGGCTGAACTCCGGGGACGGGACCTCCGCCCGCGAGATCGTGATCTCAGGGCCCGGTACGGCCGCCGGGACGAGGTCCGACGGGGAGGTCATTTCCAGGGACCAGGTGGTGAGGGTGACGGTGCTCATGCCCTTCAGGGAACCACGCCGGGCCCCCGGCGCCCCAGGCGGGCCCTGATCACCGCGGGGGCGGTGGAGTGCGGGAGCAGCGCGGCCGGGTCCTCCGGGCGGATCAGCTCCACCTCCACGTCCTCCGCGAAGCGGTACGGCCGGTGGGTCAGGACCCCCGCGAGGTGGCGGCGCACCCGGGACAGCTCCGCGCGGACCGTCACCGTGCGCGTCGGGTCCCCGAACAGCTCCGCGGACAGTTCGGCCGCCGAGCGCCCCCGCGGGCTGTCCGCCAGCAGGAACAGCAGCTCCGCGTGGCGCGGGCTCAGCTCCTGCGACCAGCTCCCGGAGGAGCCGTACACCGTCGCCGACCAGGATCCCGCCCGGCTGAGGTCCAGGACGATCCGGGTCGCCGCCGTGCTCGTGCGCTCCTGCGCGATCCGCAGCAGCCAGCCGCCGGGCAGCGGCTCCACCACGCAGTCGCCGAGCCGCGGCACCCACACCCGGCCCGGGCCGAAGGTCTTCGGCAGCGGGATCCGGTCCGTGGGCGCCAGCCCCGTCACCGCCGCCGTCCAGCCGTCCGGGTCCACGGCCAGCGCCCGTCCCGGCAGCCGGGCCAGCAGCGGGGACGCCACCGTGCGCAGCCGCTCCAGCGACTCCAGGTGCCGGATCCGCAGCTCCCGCTCGGCGAGCCGGGCCACCGAGCTGACCCACGCCAGCGTCGCCGGGTGCATGGTGGCCAGCGGCCCGCTGACGTCGACCACGCCCAGCAGCCGGCCGTCCCGCGGGTCCCGTACGGGCGCGCCGGCGCAGGTCCAGTCGTGGTGGCTGGAGACGAAGTGCTCCGCCGAGAACACCTGCACCGGCCGCCGGGCCACCAGGGCCGTGCCCACCCCGTTGGTGCCGACCACGGCCTCGTCCCAGTCGGCCCCCACCGCGAAGCCGAGCCGGTCGGCCTTGCGCAGGATCGAGGAGTGGCCCTCCCGCCACAACAGCCGCCCGTCCGCGTCCGCCACGACCATGATGTGCAGGGCCTCGTCCAGCGCGGGCAGCAGTCCCTCCCGCAGCACGGGGAGGACCTCCCGCAGCGGCGACCCGTGCCGCCGCTCCTCCGTCTCGGCGGCCGACAGCATCCGCGAGCGCGCGTCCCGGTCCGGGTGCACCCCGCCCGCCAGCATCCGCCGCCAGGACTCCGCGATCTCCGGTCTCGGCGCGGCCGGCGGACGGCCCCCTGCCAGCGCGGCAGCCCGTACCCCCTTGAGCAGACGCGCCGCCGCCCGCGCGTCCATGGCCGAGATGCGTGCCACATCGACCGTACTGCCTGTGGTGTCGGCCACCGGAACCTCCCCGTGCGAACAGGACGTACGACGCGAGCCGCCCGGGCGGGCCGCGGGCTCCGCATCCCCCGGCACCCCGGTGGGCGGCTGCCGACTCACAGGTTGCAACGGTATGCAACTCTCGCCAAGTCCCGTTCGCCCGACCGAAACTGTCCGGACGCCGCCGAGCGGTGTGACAGCTCCTCCTCGGGGCTTCGGAGCAGAGGTGGTGCCGAGTCGGCGCGGCGCCACCTCTGTACCGGTCGACGGGCCCGGATCACGGCTCGGAGCGGTTTGGGGACCGCAGGGGAGCCCGACGGGGGCTCCTTCCCGGCCCGCGATCCGCGCCCGTCAGCCTGCGATCCGCGCCCGTTCCACCACCCCGCCGAGATCGAGGCTGTGCGGCAGCGTCCCGAAGGCCGCGCCCCAGTCGCCGCCCAGCCGGGAGGCGCAGAACGCGTCCGCGACCTCCGGCGGAGCCCAGCGCACCAGCAGCGATCCCTGCAGCACCAGCGCCATGCGCTCCACCACGCGGCGGGCCCGCGCCTCGATGCCCTCCAGGTCGGCGAGCTCCGTCAGCAGGTCCTTGATGGCCGAATCCAGCCGGTGGTCGGCGCCGCGGGCCAGGCCGACCTCCTGGAGGAAAGCGTTGAGCGCTTGGGGCTCGCGCTGCAGGGCACGGAGTACGTCCAGCGCCTGTACGTTGCCCGAGCCCTCCCAGATGGAGTTCAGCGGGGATTCGCGCAGCAGTCTCGGCAGCCCGGACTCCTCGACATAGCCGTTGCCCCCCAGACATTCCAGGGCCTCCGCGACCATCGGCGTACAGCGCTTGGTCACCCAGTATTTGGCGGCGGGCACGGCGAGGCGCAGGAAGGCCTTCTCCTGCTCCGTCCCGGCGTCGTAGGCGGCCGCCAGGCGCAGGGTCAAGGTCGTGGCGGCCTCCGACTCCAGGGCGAGGTCGGCGAGCACGTTGCGCATCAGCGGCTGGTCGATGAGCGGTGCTCCGAAAGCAGAGCGGTGCTCCGCGTGGTGCACCGCCTGCGTCAGCGCCTGCCGCATCAGCGAGGCCGAGCCGATGACGCAGTCCAGCCGGGTCGCCGCGACCATCTCGATGATGGTCCGCACCCCCCGGCCTTCCTCGCCCACCCGCTGCGCCCAGGTCCCGTCGAATTCCACCTCGCTCGACGCGTTCGACTTGTTGCCCAGCTTGTCCTTCAGCCGCTGGATCGCGAAGACGTTGCGCGTGCCGTCCGGCAGCACCCGCGGCACCAGGAAGCAGGTCAGTCCTCCCGGAGCCTGCGCCAGCACCAGGAACCCGTCGCACATCGGCGCCGAGCAGAACCACTTGTGCCCGGTCAGCAGGTACTCGCCGGACGTGCCCAGCGGTGTCGCGGCCGTCGTGTTCGCCCGTACGTCGCTGCCGCCCTGCTTCTCCGTCATTCCCATGCCGAAGAGCACTCCGCCCTTCTGCGCGGCCGGCCGCAGCCCCTGCTCGTACACGTGCGAGGTCAGCCGCGGTTCCCACTCGGCGGCGAGCGACGGATCGGCCCGCAGCGCCGGTACGGCGGCGTGCGTCATCGAGACCGGGCAGCCGTGCCCCGCCTCGGCCTGCGACCACAGGAAGAACCCGGCGGCCCGGCGCAGGTGACCGGCCGGACGCCCCCAGGCGTCGGTGAGGCCGGAGGTCACGGCGTGCCCGAGCAGCCGGTGCCAGGCCGGGTGGAACTCCACCTCGTCGATCCGGTTCCCGTACCGGTCGTGCGTCCGCAGTTTCGGCGGGTTCTCGTTCGCCTGCACGCCCCATTCCTGGGCCTGCGCGGAACCGGCCGCGCGCCCGAGGGCGGTGAGCTCCTCCCCTACCTCGCCGAGGAGTTCGGGTTCCGCGGATGCGAGGTGACGCTCGACGCCCTCGGTGAGGGCCCGATCGCCGCCGTAGACGTCGTAGCCCACCAGGGGCGGGGCCTGGTTGCTGACTGTGTGGGTGGTGGCTGCCATGCGGATACCGTAAGGACGTGCAGCCAGCAAAAGAAACACCCGAGCGGATCCCGGGACCCCCAGGACGGCTCCACCGGGCCCGCGCCCTCTACCGCAACGTCTCGAAGCGGAAGATGGGCTGGCTGCTGCTGAAGGACACCGTCAACTCGTGCATCGAGTACCGCATCCTCGGCCTGGCGGCCGAGGCGGCGTTCTTCACGCTGCTCTCCCTGCCCCCGCTCTTCCTCGGCCTGCTGGGCCTGCTCGGCTACGTGGACGGCTGGACGGGCAAGACGACGGTGGCCAGCATCGAGGAGAACATCCTGGGGGCGGTCGGCACGGTGCTGTCCGACCGGGGCGTCAACGACATCGCCAAACCGATGCTCGACGACGTGACGGGACGCGGCCGCCCCGACCTGATCTCGCTCGGCTTCGCCTTCGCCCTCTGGTCGGGCTCGCGCGCCGTCAACGTCTTCATCGACACCATCACCGTGATGTACGGGCTCGACGGGCACCGCGGCATCGTCAAGACCCGGCTGCTGGCCTTCGTGCTCTACATCATCGCCCTGCTGATCGGTGCTGTCGTGCTGCCGCTGATGGTGGTGGGACCGGACGCCGTGATCGAGCTGGTCCCCTGGGGTACCAGCGTGATCGCGGTGCTGTACTGGCCGACCGTCACCCTCCTGTCCATCGTCTTCCTGACGACGCTCTACCACGTGTCCGTACCGGTGCGTTCGCCGTGGATCGAGGACGTGCCGGGGGCGCTGGTGGCCCTCGCCATGTGGGTGCTGGGCTCGTTCCTGCTGCGCATCTACCTCACCAACACCGTGGAGGGGCCGACGATCTACGGATCGCTGGCGGCGCCCGTGGCGGTGCTGCTGTGGATCGGCATCTCGGCCTTCGCGGTGCTGGTCGGTGCGGCCGTCAACGCCGCCATCGACCGGGTCTGGCCCTCCGTGGCCACGGCGGCGGCGCGCGAGGCGAACGAGCGGGCCCGGGAGCTGGAGGCCGCGCAGCTGATCGCGCGGGCCGCGGCCTGGCGGGCCCTGGCCGAGGGCGAGTCGGAGGACGACGAGGACGGCGGGATGCCGTCGGAGTTCCCGGAGCGCTGGTCGAAGTTCCTGCCGCCGGAGGACTACTCGTCGCGGCTGCGCAAACACTGACCGGCACCCGGGAGAGCCGTCGATCTTCGCCCTACGCTGGAGGGGTGTACGAGGAAGCGCCGTCCGCGGCCGTGCCCGGGGCCGTGCTGTGGCGTGCCCGGGGCAACGGCCGGACGGTGCTGCCCGACGGGTGCATGGACCTGCTGTGGGCCGACGGGCGGCTGCTGGTGGCCGGGCCCGACACCGGGCCGCATCCCGCCGGAGAGGTCCGGGGCGGCGCCTTCGCCGGGATCCGGCTGGCGCCCGGCACCGCGCCCGCGCTGCTCGGCGTACCGGCCCACGCCCTGCGGGACCGGTGCGTGGAACTCGCCGAGCTGTGGCCCGCTCGGGAGGTACGGCGCCTCGCGGGACGCGTGGCCGCGTACGGGGATCCCCGCGCCGGGCTGGAGGCGCTGGCCGCGCGCCGTGCGGCCGAGGCCGGGCCGCCCGACCCGCTGGCCGCCGAGGTCGCGGCGCGGCTCCGGGCGGGGCAGGCGGTGGCCGGGATCGCCGCGGCGGTCGGCCTCGGCGAGCGCCAGCTGCGCCGCCGCTCCCTGGACGCCTTCGGGTACGGGCCGCGGACGCTCGGCCGGATCCTGCGGCTGCGCCGCGCCCTGGCGCTGGCCGGGGCGGGCATGCCGTACGCCGAGGTGTCCCACGCCGCCGGCTACGCCGACCAGGCGCACCTCGCCCGCGAGGTGCGCGCGCTGGCCGGGACCACGCTGACGGCCTACGCGGCGGGCTCCGACGGGGCGAACAGGGACACGCCGCAGCCGTCCGGGTCGAGCACGACGGCGTAGCGCTGCCCCCAGAAGGCGTCCCAGGGCTCCAGGTGGCCCCGGTACCCCGCCGCGGTCAGTTCCGCGTACAGGGAGTCCACCTCGGCGGGGGAGTCGCACAGGAAGGCCAGGTCCCGGCGGCCCTCGCCGGTGGGGCGGGTCCAGGACGGGTCGAAGGAGCGGACGGTCTCCTCGGTGTCCCACCCGATCCGCAGCCCGCCGGGAAGCGCGGCCTCCACGTGCGGCAGGCCGTCGGCGTCGGCCGGGACGTCCAGCCCGAGGCGGCGGTAGAAGGCGAGCGAGGCGGCCATGTCGGAGACGACCAGGCCGATCATGTCGAGTCGTGGAGTCATGACAGCAGGCTAGGCAGCGCCCGCGCCGCCCGTCTTGAACGAAACGGACACCGCCGAGCCCGGGGGCCCGTCGGCCCGGAAGCCCCGAGGCCCGTCGGCCTGGAGGCCGGTCCGCCCGGAGCCCCGGAGGCCCGGAGGCCCGTCGGCCGGTCCGCCCGGAAGCCTGTCGGTCCGTCGGTCCGTCGGTCCGTCGGTCCGGAGGGCCGGCCTCAGCCCTGGCGGCGGGCGGCCACCAATGCGCAGGCCAGTGCCAGTGGCAGCTCCGCGCCCGCCGCCAGCAGCAGCGCCGTGCCCTGCCCGCCGGTCCCGGCCGAGGTCGTGACGTCGAACCAGGCGTCCATCACCAGCAGTGCGGCCGTCGCCGCCGCGACGGGCGACACCCGGGGGTCGCCCCTGCGCAGCAGCATCCCGGTCCCGGTCAGCCCGACGGCCAGCATCAGGTCCAGGCCGATCCACGCCGTGGCCCAGTTCGAGACCTCCGTGGTCTGCGGCGTCGTCTTCGCCAGGACCAGCACCCACGGGAGCAGCGCCACCCCCGCGCAGGTGAACACGGTGGCCGGCCGGGGGGTGCGCCAGATGCGGGCCTGCGGGGCGACGAGTGCCATGACAGCGGGTCTCCTTCCGGCCCGGCGGTCCGTCCCCCGGGCACACCACCAGCCTCGTCCGCCGCGCTGCCGAGATCACTGGCCCCACGGTCCGAACCGGGGGTGGTGCCAGGTACACCCCTGGGCGGGCACCAGCGTGATGGAAAGCCCCTGACCAGTGCGATTACCGTACGGGTCATGGCACTTCGCGGCGCGCTGAGGCGTACGTACACCTGGATCGCGGCGCACGCGCCGTGGTCGGCGTGGGCCCGGCGCAACACGGTCTTCACCACGGCCGCGATCCCGCCGGCCCTGCCCGCGCTCCTCGGCTTCGCCTCCGTGTCCGTGGCACCCGGCCTCAGCCCGGTCCCGCTGCTCGCGGTGCCGGCGCTCTGCCCGCTGCTCACCGCGCTCCAGCGCAGCCGCTTCTGGGTGCTGCTCGGCCTCGACGTGCCGGAGGTCGTACGGGAGAACCGCCGGTCGAGCCTGCGCGGGCTGGCCGAACGGGTGCGCTCCGAGGCGACCTGGCGGCAGTACGGCTACCACCTGCTCGTCAGCCCGCTCGCCGCCTCCGCCGGCGCCCTGGTGGTGCTGGCCTGGGCCTTCGGCCTCGCGGCCGCTTCCGTCTACGGCTGGTTCTGGTTCCTGCCCGCGGACACCCGCACCCCCGGCTGGACCGGGGACTACGACCTCATCACCGTCGGCGGGATCCTGCTGCTGCTCGCCGCGCCCTGGCTCGCCGCCCTCTTCGCCCGGCTCGACGCCTTCGCCGCGGCCGCCCTCCTCGGCCCGAACCGGGCCCGTGAGCTGGAGCGGCGCGTCGAAGACCTCGCGGAGAGCCGGGCCGGGGTGCTGGACGCCGCCGACCTCGAACGCCGCCGGATCGAACGCGACCTGCACGACGGAGCCCAGCAGCGGCTGGTCGCCCTCGCGATGAACCTCGGCATCGCCCGCGCCACCCTGCCCGATCTGCCGCCCGAGGCCAGGGCCGTCATCGACGAGGCGCACCGCCAGGCGAAGGAGGCCATCGAGGAGCTCAACAGCCTGGTACGGGGCCTGCATCCGGCCGTACTGGAGGACCGCGGGCTGGACGCGGCGCTCTCCGGGATCGCCGCCCGCGCCCCCTTCCCCGTGGAGCTGACCGTGGACATCGCGGCGCGGCCGGGGGCCACCGTGGAGGCCGTCGCCTACTTCGTCGTCTCCGAGGCCCTGGCCAACGTGGCCAAGCACGCCCGCGCGCACCGCTGTTCGGTGCGGGCCGTGCGCACGGCCGCATCCGACGGCGCCGGCCCCCGCGCTGACCTGCTGCGGGTCACCGTCACCGACGACGGGGTGGGCGGCGCCGATCCGGCGCGCGGAACAGGCCTGGTCGGCCTGCGCAAACGCGTAGGGTCGGTCGACGGAACCATCATGATCAACAGTCCCCTCGGGGGCCCGACCGTCATCACCGTGGAGCTGCCGTGCGGGCTGTGATCGCCGAGGACTCCGTCCTGCTGCGGATAGGACTCGTCAAGGTCCTCGAAATGGCCGGCTTCGAGGTGGCCGCCGAGACCGGGGACGCCGAGGGCCTGCTCGCGGCGGTCGACGAACACCGGCCCGAACTGGCGCTCGTGGACGTACGGATGCCGCCCGGCTTCACCGACGAGGGAGTCCGGGCCGCCCTGATGATCCGCCGGCAGAGCCCCGCCACCGCGGTGCTGCTGCTCTCGCAGTACGTGGAGGAGCGGTACGCCGCCGATCTGCTCTCCGCTCCGAGCGGCGCCGGCATCGGCTACCTCCTCAAGCAACGGGTGGCCGACGTCGAGGAGTTCATCGACGCGCTGCGGCGGGTCGCGGCCGGCGGCACCGCACTCGACCCGCAGGTCGTCGCCCAGCTCCTGCTGCGCCGCGGAGGCGGACCGGACCCGCTGGAACGCCTCACCCCGCGCGAGCGCGAGGTACTGGCCCTGATGGCCGAGGGCCGCTCCAACGCCGGGATCGCCGCCGAACTCGTCGTGAGCGAGAGCGCGGTGGCCAAGCACATCAACAGCATCTTCGCCAAGCTCGACCTGCCGCCGGCCGACGGCGACCACCGCCGGGTCCTCGCGGTCCTGCGCTTCCTGGACGGCACGCCGTGACGCCGGCTGCCGCGCCGACGCGCGCGCCGGCCCCCGCTGCGGCCCGTGCACCCGCCCCTGCCCCGGCCGGTCCGGGGCAGCGGCTCGCCTGGACCGTCGCCGCGCTGCTGAGCGCGCTCCTCGTCGTGGCACCGGCCACCTGGCAGGCGTGGTCCTACGGGAGCACCCGCAGCGACACCCTGGTCGGCGGCAGCGGCGGCCGCCCGGTGAGCGCGCTGGAGATCGTGGGAGGCGACGCGGACGTCACCGTGACCCCCCGCGCGGACCGGCAGGTCGGCTACCGCGCCACGATCGGCTGGTCGCTCAAGGCGCCCACCATCGAGGAGAGCTGGCTGGGTGACACCCTGCGGCTGACCCCGCGCTGCCCGGGCGAGGAGTTCTGGCCCGCCGCCGGGTCCTGTTCGGTCCGGCTCGGGGTGACCGTCCCGGAGGGCATCCCCGTGAAGGTGACCGCCGGGTCCGGCCGGGTCTTCCTCAGCGGCCTGGGCGGCGCCGTCGACACCGAGGTCGACTCCGGCCGGGTCGACCTGGTGGGACTGCGCGGAGCGCTGCGCGCGAAGGTCGGCTCCGGCAGCCTGCGGGCCACGGGCCTCACCGGGCCCGAGGCGGAGTTCCGGGTCGGCTCCGGCCGGGCCGACGCGGCCTTCGTCACCCCGCCGGACCAGGTGAGCGGCCGGGTCGGATCCGGCCGGCTCGAGCTCACCGTGCCCGCGGCCACCCGCTTCCGGGTCCGCTGCGAGACCGGCAGCGGCCGCTGCGAGGTCCCGGAGGCCCTGCACGACGCCGGCTCCTCCCGCAGCCTGGACATCGAGGCCGGCGTCGGCCGCGCCCGGGCGACGTATCCGGCCGGTCCGTGAACGCCCGGCGACACCGCGGAAAAAGAAGTGGCCCCGGCGGGCGGGATCTTGTTACGGTGGATCCGTTCCCGCCGACCGGTGGAGGACGTCAGTAACGTGCATGACCCGGAGGTGAGTTCATTGATGACTGTCGTTGCGCAGGGCGCTGCCCGCACTCAGAAGACCATCAATGTCACTTCTGTGGTCTCCGGCTGACCTCACACCTCTTCGCGCGCCGCCACCGAGCGAGCGCACGCGGCCGGGGCCACCCTGTGAAGGGTTCCCCTTGTCTCTCTCGTCTTTCTCCACATCCTCTCGCTCCACCTCTTCTCTCACCGCTTCTCCGCAGGCCTCGCTCGCGGACGCCCTCGCCCCCTTCGGCTGGGACGACGCGTGGGCGGCCGAGTTCACCCCCTACGCGGAGCAGGGCCTCGTGGCCGGCCGGGTCGTCCGCGTCGACCGCGGCCAGTGCGACGTCATGACCGCGGACGGCATCGTCCGCGCCGACACCGCCTTCGTCACCCCGCACGACCCGATGCGGGTCATCTGCACCGGTGACTGGGCGGCCGTCGAGGCGGGGGGCCACCCGCGCTACGTGAAGGCGTACCTGCCGCGCCGCACCGCCTTCGTACGCTCCACCTCCTCGCAGCGGTCCGAGGGGCAGATCCTCGCCGCCAACGTCGACCACGCGATCATCGCCGTCTCCCTCGCCGTCGAACTGGACCTGGGGCGCATCGAGCGCTTCCTGGCCCTGGCCTGGGAGTCGGGGGCGCAGCCGCTGGTGGTCCTCACCAAGGCGGACCTCGTCCCCGACCCGGTGACGCTCGGTCACCTGGTCCAGGACGTGGAGGCCACCGCGCCGGGCGTCCAGGTGCTCACCGTCTCCTCCGTCACCGGCGAGGGCACGGACGTCCTCGCCGCCGTCGTCGCGGGCGGCACCAGCGTGCTGCTCGGTGTCTCCGGCGCCGGCAAGTCCACACTGGCCAACGCGCTGCTCGGCGCGGAGGTCATGGAGGTCCAGGAGGCCCGCGAGGTCGACGGCAAGGGCCGCCACACCACGACGACCCGCAACCTCCTCGCCCTGCCGGGCGGCGGCGTCCTGATCGACACGCCGGGGCTGCGCGGCGTCGGTCTCTGGGACGCCGAGACCGGGGTCGGCCAGGTCTTCTCGGAGATCGAGGAGTACGCGGAGCACTGCCGCTTCCACGACTGCGCCCACGAGGCGGAGCCGGGGTGCGCGGTGCTGGCCGCGGTGGACTCGGGAGAGCTGGCGGAACGGCGCCTGGACAGCTACCGCAAGCTGCTGCGGGAGAACCAGCGGATCGTGGCGAAGACGGACGCGCGGCTCCGGTCGGAGATCCGCCGCGACTGGCGCCTCAAGTCGGCGGAGGGCCGAGCCAACTACGCGGCCAAGCGCGGCAACCGCTCCTGACCCCCACCGCCTCCACGCGAGGCCGGGATGCGGCGCGGGGTCCGGGGCGGAGCCCCGGACCCCGCAGTCCCGTCGCCGGTCGAGGCGCGGGGGCGGGCGGAGCACGGGGGAGGGGCTCCGCGCGGCGGGGGCCGGCCGCCGGGGGTCACAGGCCCCACGTGTGGACCCGGTCGGGATGGATCCGGATCACCTCCGGGCTGAAGTGCGGGCCGAGCTCGTGCGGCCCGGTCTCCAGCGTGGCGTGCCCGCGGATCTCGATGCCCCGTACCCGCCACGGTCTGGTGCTCACCAGGTCGTCCACCACCAGGGAGAGCCGCGGGTCGTGCCGGAGGTTGCGCCACTTCTTCGTACGGCCCATGGCCATCCCGCCCACCAGCAGCGTTCCGTCCTCCTGGGCAAAGAACCCCACCGGGTTCACCTGCGGCTGCCCGGCCTCGTCCACGGTGGCCAGGCGGCCCAGGTGCTGGGACCGCAGGTACGCCGACTCCGACTCGCTGAAACCCTCGAACGCCCTCATGTCCGGAAGCCTCGCAGCTGACGGCCGCACCCGCATCGGACCGGGGCCGTAGCCGGGTTCCCCCGAAGGACGCAGGTCCCGCGGGGCCGTCGGTGACCCGGCCGGGGCCGCTGCGGCGGCCCCGGGGAACGCGATGGCGAGGGGGCACGACTGCACGAGCACGAGTGCACGAGCACGCACGGGCACAACGGCACGGGCACAACGGCAAGGGGGACACGACTACGACGCCGCCACCGCTCCGACCCACGCCCCCACCACCAGCAGGCACGCGAACAGCTCCACCAGCACGCTCGTCCCCACCGCCCGCATCACCGCCCGCACCGACGCCCACGCCTCGCCGTGCGTCCCCAGGCGCAGCCGCTCGCAGAGGTAGATGCCGCCCACGAAGCCCGGGACCGCCCCGAGCACGGGGATCAGGACGAAGCCGAGTACCGCGCCGGCCCCCGCGAACACCGCCATCCGGGGGGTGATCCCCAGCCCCCGCACCCGCCGCGCCGGCAGCTGCCACTTCACCACCTGGACCACCAGCAGCAGGGCCGTCGCCGCGACGAGCAGGGACCACGCCAGCGCCGACCGCACGTGCAGCGCCCACCACAGCAGCCCCGCCCACACCAGCCACGTGCCCGGCACGCCCGGGACCAGCACCCCCAGCACCCCGAGCAGCAGCACCAGCCCCACCAGGAGCAGCTGAGGCAGATCCATCTGCTCAGCCTGACCGACCAGGGCCTATCGGGCCACCCAGCCCCGTTCGTAGGCGTGCCAGCCCAGCTGCAGGCGCGTCGTCACCCCGGACACTTCCATCAGGCCCTTGACGCGCCGCTGCACCGTCCGCAGGCCGAGCTCCAGGTGCTTGGCCACGCTCGCGTCCGTCATGCCCGCCAGGAGGAGGGACAGGATCTCCAGGTCGGTGGCGTCCGGGCAGCCGTCGGACTCCTCCGCCGAGCCGGCCGACCCCAGCCGCAGCGGCAGCGACTCCCGCCACACCGCCTCGAACAGGCCCGTCAGGGATTCCAGCAGCCCCGACGCGTGCACCACCAGCGCCGCCGGCTCCGCGCCGCGGGCCGTCAGCGGAACCATCGCGAGCGTCCGGTCCGCGATCACCAGCTTCGTCGGCACCTGCCCGGTCACCCGGACCTGCTCGCCCCGGGCCAGTGCCGTGGAGGCCTCCCGGATCCCGCTCGGCAGGGTCAGCACCTCCCGCTCGATCACCACCCGGTAGTCGACGCCGCGCACGGAGGCCCGGTCCTCGGCCTCGTTGTCCGTCCCGGTCACCACCTGCGGCCGGCCGCTGACCAGCGCGCACACCTCCTTCTCGGCCCCCAGCTGGATCTGGTGGAAGCGGTGCGCCACCGCGCTCGCACCCTGCACCACCTCCACGAGGTCGTGCACCGCCGGCTCGGTCGCCTCCGCCCGGTACTCCTCCGCCAGCAGCGCCGCCGCCCGTTCCGCCTGCTCCAGCTCGTGCCGCTGCTGGGTCAGCAGGGCCCCGAGCGCGACGCCGGGCGGGGCCGCCACCCAGCGGCCGGGCCGGGCCGAGGACTGCGCCGCCAGCCCGTGCCGCTCCAGGTGGCGCAGGGCCCGTTCGGTCTGCGGCACCGGCAGCGTCAGCCGGTGCGCGAGGTCGGGCACCTCCGCCGCACCCAGCGCCACCAGCACGCGGTACGCCGACTCCTGCGCCTCGTCGAGGCCTATGGCACCCAGCAACCCGTCCACCACCTTTCGACACAGCGCCTGGCGGGAAGCGGCCACGGCGCAAACCCGCCGCGGACATCATCGCCGCACCCCCCGCCCCTCTGCCAAGGTGGCGCCACCGCAGCACCAACATCCGCTGGCCAGAAGCGATTTACGCGGCAGCTTTGCCGTGCAATGCAGTAGTTGGCCGGAATTCACCTGGGGAGAGCGATGCGCCCGATATCGCGTACGGCAGTCGGGGCGGCCACCGCGGCCGTCCTTGCCGTCACCGCCGTCGGCCCGTCACCGCCGTCGGCCCGTCGACGGCGCAGCCGGTCGACGGAGCACCTGGAGCGGGCAGGAGACCACTCGTCGGGAGCGGGGCGGCCGGAAAGCAGCCCACGGCCCCCGTCACCGTCACCCTCGTCACGGGTGACCGGATCCTGGTCTCCACGGACGCGGCCGGCCGGACGGCCGCCACCGCGATGCCGCGCGAGGACGGCTCGCAGCCGCTCGTGCAGACGAGACAGTCCGGCAAGGACCTGTACGTGTACCCCGAGGGCGCGGTCAAGGCGCTCGCCGCGGGCCTGGTCGACCGCGAGCTCTTCAACGTCACCGGCCTCGTCCGGCAGGGCTACGACGATGCGCACACCAAGAAGCTCCCGCTCATCGCGGTCTACGACGGTTCCGTGAACGTGGCGCGCACCGCCCCGCCCGACTTCATCGACCTGACAGGCGCCTACCGGCCGATCGGCAGCGCGGTCTACTTCGGCGGGATCGAGACCGTCGCGGCGCCCGGCACGCGGACCGAGTACGACTCGGCCGGGGACACCGCCTGGGACCAGATGCTCTCCAGCAGCTTCCGCTGGGGCGAGTTCATGGTCGGCGAGCGGCGCACCTACACCAAGGGGCAGAAGACCAAGGCGAGTTGGTACGAGGGAATCACCGGGCCCGTAGCGCCCCGCGACCTCTCGGGCAAGGAGACCCTCGCCGCCGAGCGGCAGGGCAACCTGATCGGCTTCGCCCCCGCCATGTGGGGCGACGGCGCCCACGCCGCGCAGCCGGGTTCCTTCGGTGACATCGGCGGGCTGCAGCTCGAGCGGGGCGGCGAGGTCGTCGGGGACAGCTGGTACCCGTTCGGCGTCTTCGAGATCCCGGCCGAGGAGAGCCGCTACGAACTGACCCAGAACATCGAGAAGATCGGCCCGCCCGCCCGGGTCTGCCAGCGGTCCACCTCCGTCCTGACGACCTGGGGTTTCACGTCGAAGCTGGACGCGTCGGCGTACTCGCAGGGCCTGCCGGTCCTCTTCCCGCGGTACGCGGCCCCGCTCGACGGGATGAAGACGGTGGCGGCGGCGAACGGCCAGAGCATCGGGCTGGGCGTCACCGGGCACGCGGGCTACGAGTCCGGCGCCCTGAAGACGGCGAAGCTGTCGTACTCCTACGACGGCGAGAACTGGCGCGGGCGAGGGTGGGCGAGGCCGGCGGCCGCTGGACCGCGGTCGTGGACCACGCCGGAGCCTCCGGCAAGCCGGTGTCCCTGAAGGTCGAACTGACCGACGCGAAGGGCGCCACGGTCACCCAGACGGTCGTGCGGGCGTACGACGTGCGCTGGTCCGTAGGGCAGAGTGGAAACGGTCCACCGGGCGGCGGCCCGGGGACCCATTCCGGCCGTGGGGCCTCACCTTCCTCCCTCGTGGTCGGGCGGCCGACAACGCCTCCGAGGAAGGAGCGGCGGTGTCATCCTGTGGTCGCCCCCCGGCTCAGCCCCGCGGCGGACGCCGAGCACCCGCCCCGCACGCGAAGGTTGACCACGTCGGATCTCGTCGGGGAGGGCACACATGACCACGCATGCCGGGGACACAGCGGCAGCAACGGCAGCCGAGGTGTCCGTCGGCACGTCGGCCGGCCGCAAGCCCCTTGAGCCCGTTCCCCGCTGGGCGGTCCGGGTGGCCCATGCCATCCCGCTGTGTGTCCTGCCGTCTGGCCTGTGGCGTGTCGCACTGGTGCTGGGCCTGGCCGGCTACGACGCGGACTACCAGTGGGCGGTGTGGGAACGCCCGTACGTGATCGGGCTGTCCGTGGTCTCCGAAGCGCTCGCGCTGCTCGCCCTCGGGCTGGTGCGGCCGTGGGGCGAAGTCGTCCCGCGGTGGGTGCCGGGGCTGCACGGCAGACGGATCCCGATCCTGGCGGCGGTCATTCCGGCCGCACTCGGGGCAACGCTGATCATGATGTTCTGCGCGTACGCCGTGCTGAACCAGATCTTCGGTTTCGTGGAGCCGCTGAACGAGAGCGGCGAAGGCTTCCCCACCAGCGGTCCGGCCGCCTGGGCGCTGTGGACGACGTACGCCCCGCTCCTCGCCTGGGGCCCGCTCCTGGCGATCCTCACCGTCGCGTACCACCGACGCCGCCGGGCGAACGACGCATCGGCGCCTCGGCCCGACGCCGGACAGCCGGTCCGACCGGGTCGCCAGGCCCGCGGTGGCGGCAGCACGGCCGACGTGGCCGCAGCCGCCGCGGTGTCCGCTGAAACGCTCCGCAAGACCGAGACCCGGCCGGTCCCCGTACCCTGGCCCGTGCGCTGAACCGGTTGGCGGCGAGCAGGCCATGTCGGCGTGACCGTCAGGCAGGCGCCACGTTCCTGACGCGGCACGGGGCAACGCTGCACCGCGCCCGCTCCAGCGACCCGAGCCCGACGGTGCGTGACCCGCGATGGACCGCACCGGCGCCGCCTGCGCCTCGGCCCGTGAGCACGGCGTCAGCCGGGGCGCCATCCCCACGGCCGTCGCCGGCTCCCGGTCACGAGGGCGCCCCTGCCACGGAGTTGGCGGTCGCCCTCGACCTGCCGGGCCGGAGCCCGCAGAGCGGGCCGGCTGTTCACCGCCGGCTCGGGGATCCCCGGCTCGGCGCGAGTCCGCCGCGCGCAAGAGAACCGCGTTGACCGCTGTACCGATGTTCCCCCGGACCGATTTCGTGCGTTCGGCGTTTTCCGCCCGTGCGGGAGGCGGAGAATGAGGGCATGAGTCAGCAGGGCGCGGACGACTGGTGGCAGAAGCTCTACGAGGATCCGGACGCTGGGCCGGAAGCCGACCCGGGGGACACCCTGGACCACCGGTTCCGCTCGGCGGCGGGAGTGACGGCGGACCCGGCCGCACCCGCCTCACCGGCTCCGCCCGAGCGGGAGTGGGGGCCGGAGCAGGCGCCGGAGCGGGGACCGCTGCCGGGCCCGCGACCGGGTGCCGCCCCGGACGCCGGCCTGCCCGCCCGGCCGCCGGTCCCGGACGCGTTCCGGAAGGACACCGGCCCGCCGGGGCCGGTTCCGGTGCGGGACGACCGGCCCGGTGACCCGGGACGGACCCAGCCGCTGCTTCCGGGCCCGCGCCCGGCCCCGGAGCCGCCGACCGCGCCGGAAGTGCCGTCGCCCCGCGAGCGGCACGTCCCGCCTCCGCCCCCACC
>NZ_JARAYQ010000065.1:0-35659 GCF_033794505.1 Streptomyces sp. MB09-01
GCCCCGACCCCCGGCCTCACTCCGGGACGGGGTCCGTCCCGGAGTGCGGCCGGGGGTCGGGGCGGCGGCGCTCTGTCCCGGCTGCACGGCCTCCGACGCCGACGCGGGGGCCGAGGCCGGCGGCTCCGGTGCAGGATCGTTCCCGTTGGTGCTCGGCACGGTCGGCGGGACCACGGCCGTCGGGGTCAGGGAGACCGCCGGGACCTGCGCCGGCGGCGCGTCGTCCGAGGAACCCAGCGCCAGGGCCACGACCGTGCCCAGCGCCACCACCGTCAGTGCTCCCGCGCCGGCCAGCAGCACCAGCCGGCGCCGGCCCGCATCCTTGGCCGGCGCGGGCGCCGGCTTCGGGAGGGCGGCGGGCGCGGCCGGCTTCGGCGACAGCGGGAAGGCGTCCTCGAACACCTCCGACAGCGTCGTGGGCGGCTCCGAGCTCCGGGACACCGGCACCACCGGGGTCATCCGCGTCACCGCCTCGGCGGAGACGGGGCCCACCGGGACCACCGGGGCGACGCGGGCGGACCGGGTCGGCGCGAGGGACGGCGTCTGCCGGTTCGCGGCCGGGGCCGCAGGGGCCGGGGAGGCCGCCGGAGCGGCCGGGGTCGCCGTCGTCACCGCCTCCGAAGCCGCCGCCAGGGCCGCCGGCGCCTCGAGCCTCAGCGGCGGCGACGGAGCCGACTCTGCCGTCTCGCGGTCCACGACCAGCGCCAGCGCGCGCCGTCCGGCCACCGTGCCCCGCTTGTCCGCCAGCGCGCCCCGCAGCCCGATCGAGGTCTCCAGCTCGGCCCGCGCCCGGTCCAGGCGCCCCTCGCACAGGGCCAGCACGCCGAGCTCGTGGTGGAAGTACGCCTGCTCGGCGACCTCTCCCGCCTTGCGCGCGGCCTCCGCCCCGGAGCGCAGCACCCGCTCCCAGGCCTCCCAGTGCAGCGAGCCCGCGAACGCCGGAGCCGCCGTCCGTGCCAGCAGCACCGCCGCCACCACGTCGGCACCGGCCAGCGCCGCGAGGACCGCGTCCGCCTCGGCCGCGACCCGCTCCGGGGTCACCGAGGCGTGCCCGGTCCACCAGGCGTAGTGCCGGGCGGCCGTCCGGGCCTCCTCCGCCGCGGTGTCCCCGTAACCGACCTCCTCCAGCTGTCGTGCGACGCCGTCGGCCAGCCGGTAGCGCGTCCCGACGGGCGTCAGCAGCCCGCAGGCCAGCAGCTCGGCCACCGCCGTGTCGGCGTGGGTGTCCCCCACCAGCGCCGGCAGGTGCGCGTGGTGCGGCAGCTCACCGCCGAGCGCGCAGGCGATCCGCAGGGCGGCGCGCGCCGACTCGCTGACCCGCGAGGCCAGCAGCTCGGCCGGGGCCGCGCCCTCGGCCAGCGTCGGCAGTGGCACCTGCGCGGGGTCGCGCGGGCGCTCGTCGAAGACGCCGGGCTCCTCCTCGTCGTCGTCCTCGGCGGCGTGGTTGAGCTCGTCCCGCTGCCGCAGCAGCGCGGCGGCCTGTACGGAGCGCAGCGGCAGCCCCTCTGAGGCGAAGCGCAGGTCCCCCGCCCAGGCGGTCTCCTCGTCCGTCAGCGGCCTCCCGAGGCCCGCTTCGAGGAGGTCCACGCAGTCGGCCTTGCCCAGCCCGCCGAGGAAGACCTCTTCGATGTGCGAGTCGTCGGAGGGGGAACGGGTGTCGGGGGTCGCGGCGAGCAGGTAGGCGCATTCGGGGGTGGCGCGCAGCAGCTCGTCGAGCGCGGTGCCGCCCATCTCCAGGTCGTCGAGGAGGACGATGGCGCCGATGTCCCGGACGCGGGCGAGGAGCTCGTCGCGCTCGGGCCGCTCCCCCGGAGCCTCGTACACGGTCGCGTAGAGCGTCTGGAGGAGTTCGGAGGACTGCTGGTGCCCGTACCCGGAGAGCCGTACGACGCCGTCGGGCGCGAGGCCCGCGCACCGGGCGGCGACCGCGTCGAGCAGCACGCTGCGACCGGATCCCGAAGGTCCGGTCAGCCGTACGGACCGGCCCCGGGCCAGCAGGCGGACGAGGCGCTCCTGCTCCTCCTCGCGGGCGAGCAGCGGCCGTGCGGGGACGGCGGGGCCCGGCAGGGCGGGGGGCCGTGCGGCGGTGTCCCGGGCGGCACGGGCGGCCGCGTCGCGCTTGGCGGGGCGGCTCCGCTCGGTGCCGGGGCGGAGCGGCTCGATCTCGCTGCCGTCGACCGGGTTGACGGTGAGCATGAAGTCGCCCGCGGTCAGGCTCACGACCCGCGCGGGCCCCTGTGCCGCGGGTGCGACGGTCACCGTGGGCACGGTGGTCGCTGTGGGCACGGTGGTCGCTGTGGGCGCGGCGGTCGCGCCGGACGGGGCCGGAGCCTGCCCGGATCCGGGCACGGGCGGTGCGGACCCGCCTGCGGGCTGCCCGTCCTGCTCGGTCTGCCCCTGTATTCGGTCCATGATCCAGTCCCCCGATCGCGGGCCGCGCGCCTCGCCGTCGTACCGCCCGGCCTCGGCGCACCCGCGGTCGCTCCTGGTCCGGTTTCCGCCCGAACCCTAGACCGTGGCCGGTCGTGCGGGAAACCGCAGGGGTGCGATCACCACCGGACCGTTACGTTTCCGCAGGAAATGCAAAGGTCAGCGGCTTGCCGTTCAGACGCGGGGCAGGGACTCGGCTTCCAGGCCGCCCTCGATCGCGAGGATCCGGTGCAGCCTGGTCGCGACGAGCAGCCGCTGCATCTGCGGCGGCACCCCGCGCAGGACGAGGCGGCGGCCGGTCCGGCCGGCCCGCCTGTGGGCGCCCATGATGACGCCGAGGCCGGTCGCGTCCCAGGAGTCGAGGCCGGTGAGGTCGAGCACGAGGTCGCCGTGGCCGTCGTCGAGCGCGGCGTGGAGGGCCGTACGGGCGTCCGCCGCGCTGCGCACGTCGAGGCGGCCCCCGACAGCGAGTTCGGCGTGGTCGCCCCTGATGTGCATGTGTACTCCCGGCAGTGCAGTACTGCGTACGTATGGTCCGACTGGTCCGTGGTCGGCAACTCTCACTTGAACTGACTGCCCCACGGGCAGGGAAGTTGCCGACCGTGAGCGAACCGATACCTAATTCACCCTGAGGGGTGAACCAATATTCGAACGGTGGCGCTCGACGGCCGGCCCGGGCCTCAGTGCTTGTAGAAGCCCTGCCCGCTCTTGCGGCCGATGTCGCCGGCGTCCACCATGCGGCGCATCAGCTCCGGCGGCGCGAACTTCTCGTCCTGCGACTCGGTGTAGATGTTGCTGGTGGCGTGCAGCAGGATGTCGACGCCCGTGAGGTCGGCGGTGGCCAGCGGCCCCATCGCGTGCCCGAAGCCCAGCTTGCAGGCGATGTCGATGTCCTCGGCGGAGGCCACGCCCGACTCGTACAGCTTTGCGGCCTCGACGACCAGCGCGGAGATCAGACGGGTCGTCACGAAACCGGCGACGTCGCGGTTGACGACGATGCAGGTCTTGCCGACGGACTCGGCGAACGCCCGGGTGGTGGCGAGGGTTTCGTCGCTCGTCTTGTAGCCGCGCACGAGCTCGCACAGCTGCATCATCGGGACGGGCGAGAAGAAGTGCGCGCCGACGACCCGCTCCGGACGCTCCGTCACGGCCGCGATCTTGGTGATCGGGATGGCGGAGGTGTTGGAGGCGAGGATGGCGTCCTCGCGCACGATCTTGTCGAGGGCGCGGAAGATCTCGTGCTTGATCTCGATCTTCTCGAAGACGGCTTCCACGACGATGTCCACGTCGGCCACCGCGTCGAGGTCGGTGGTCGTCGTGATGCGCGCGAGCGCCGCCTCGGCGTCCTCGGCCGTCATCTTCCCCTTGGAGACGAACTTGTCGTACGAGGCCTTGATCCCGTCCGTGCCCCGGGTCAGCGCGGCGTCGGTGACATCACGCAGCACGACGTCCCAACCCGCCTGAGCGGAGACCTGAGCGATCCCGGAACCCATCAGTCCGGCACCGATGACGGCGAGCTTCCCAGCCACTGCACACCCCACGTTCTTCAAATGACCAGTCTCATTACGGCACGGTCTCGTAGCCACTCCGGCGGAGACTAGCGCCCGGGCGGTGCGGTGTGACCGCGAAGTAACACGCGTCACGTCTCAGATGACGGACATCACACCGGTACGGCCCAGCAGCCCTGCCCGGCCGTCCAGTTCACCCGTCCTCCGGCTCGCCGCGGCCGGGGGCGGTCCGTCTACGCTGGCCGCATGGTGAACCTCACGCGCATCTACACCCGTACCGGCGACTCGGGCACGACCGCCCTGGGCGACATGAGCCGCACGGCCAAGACCGACCTGCGGATCTCCGCGTACGCCGACGCCAACGAGGCCAACGCGGCCATCGGGACGGCCATCGCGCTCGGCGGGCTCACCGCGGAGGTCGTGAAGGTCCTGGTCCGCGTGCAGAACGACCTGTTCGACGTGGGCGCGGACCTGTGCACCCCGGTCGTCGAGAAGCCGGAGTACCCGCCGCTGCGGGTGGAGCAGTTCTACGTCGACAAGCTGGAGGCGGACTGCGACCACTTCCTGGAGCAGGTGGAGAAGCTGCGCAGCTTCATCCTGCCCGGCGGCACCCCCGGCGCGGCCCTGCTGCACCAGGCCTGCACGGTGGTCCGGCGCGCCGAGCGCTCGACGTGGGCGGCGCTGGAGGTGCACGGCGAGGTGATGAACCCGCTGACCGCCACCTATCTGAACCGCCTCTCCGACCTGCTCTTCATCCTGGCCCGGGTGGCCAACAAGGAGGTCGGGGACGTGCTGTGGGTGCCGGGCGGCGACCGGTGACGCGCGGGGCGCCGCCGGCCGCCGCGGGGGGCCACCCCCGTGGCCCCCGGTACCGCTACCGCTCGGTCTTCGCCAGTACGGGCCGCTCGTCGACGCCCGCGGGGGCCTTTTTCGGCCAGATCGTGTAGGCGACGGCGACCAGGGCGTGGATGCCGACCGCCCGCAGGGCGCCGAACTGCCACGCCTCGAGCGAGCTGGCGTCGCCCGCGTCGCCGAGGTACCAGATGGCCGCCTGGAGCAGGCCCAGGGCGACCGCGGCGGCGACGAGGGTACGGACCCACAGCTTCCATTCGTGCACGGCCCGCGCCTTCCCGTACCCGGCGCCGGCCGGCTTGGGCCCCCCGGCCAGCCGGTGCGCGGCGTGTCCGTCGAGCCACTTGATCGTGTAGTGGCCGTAGGCGACGGTGTAGCCGATGTAGAGCGCGGCCACACCGTGCTTCCAGTCGGGCTCGGCGCCGTTCTTGAGGTCGAGCGTGGTGACCACCAGCAGGACCAGCTCCATCAGCGGCTCGCACAGCAGGACCGCCGCCCCCAGCCGGGGCATCCGCGCGAGGTAGCGCAGGGCCAGGCCGGCCACCAGCAGCACCCAGAAGCCGACCTCACAGGCGATGATCAGCGCGACGATCAAGGGACTCTCCGTCCGCTAGGTTCCCGGTTCCCTCCCAGACTCCCGTCCCGCCGGGCCGGTCGCGTCGTCGCCGCTGACGACCTGTGCCTGCATCCTTCGATGTAGCCGCACGTCGGCCCCTCCGCCGACGTGCGCGGCCCGCACACGCTGTTGGATGGGACCGTGACCACGAAGAGCCTGCGCCCGCACCGCCACGACGTCCTCCTCGCCGTGGTCGGCCTCCTCGCGGGCCTGGTGATGTGGTCACTGGGGATCTACAGCAGTTCGAACCGGCACCTCCTGCCCGAATGGGCCGCCCTGGTCCCGCTCGTGGCCCTCAGCGCGATGGAGCTGCTGCGCCGCTCCAGGCCGTCGGTGGCCCTCGCCGTCGGCACCCTCGGCGTGGTCGCCAACGAGTTCACGGTCGGCAGCCTCACCACCGTCCTGATCTTCACCGACCTGATGTACGCGGCCGTCGTCTACGGGAAGCCCGCCACGGCCCGGCGGCTCCCGGTCAGCACCGGCCTGATCACCGTGGCCGTCACCATCGGCTTCCTGGCCTGGCTGCGTACCCCGGAAGCCCTGCTGATCGGCGTGGTCACCGGCCTCGTCAGTTTCGCCCCGGCGCTGACCGGCGCCACGCTGCGCAACCACCGCGAGGCAGCCGTCGCCGCCCGGCTGCGCGCCGAGCAGACCGCGCTGCTGGCCGAGATGGACCGCAGCCAGGCCGTGGTCGCCGAACGCGCACGGATGGCCCGCGAGCTGCACGACATGGTGGCCAACCACCTGTCCGCCATCGCGATCCACTCCACCGCCGCGCTCTCCATCGACACGGCCGCCACCAGCCGCGAGGCGCTCGGGGTGATCCGGGAGAACAGCGTGCAGGGGCTGGCCGAGATGCGCCGCCTGATCGGGCTGCTGCGGGAGGCCGGGGCCGAGCAGGAGCCGGTCGCCGTGCCCTCCCTGGACGGTCTGGACGCCCTGGTCGGACAGGCGAGGACCAACGGCTCGGCGAGCGGGCTGGACTTCGTGCTCCACGACGAGCGGCCGCCCGGGGAGGAGACGGCTGCCCCGGTGGAGCTGGCGGCGTACCGGATCGTCCAGGAGTCGCTGACCAACGCGCTCAAGCACGCCGCCCCGGGGACGGTCACGGTCCGTGTGGCGCACACGGACGGACTGCTGACCGTGCGGGTGGACTCGCCCTACGGGGACCGGCCGGGCCCCCGCGCCCCCGGCTCCGGGGCCGGGCTGATCGGCATGCGGGAGCGGACGGAGCTGCTGGGCGGAGACTTCGCGGCGGGCCGGTCCGGCGCGGTGTGGCAGGTGCGGGCGACACTGCCCGCCAAGGAGAAGGCGGTGGAGGCATGACCATCCGGGTGGTGGTGGCGGAGGATCAGGGCGCGGTGCGGGCCGGGCTGGTGCTCATCCTGCGCAGCGCGGGGGACATCGAGGTGGTGGGCGAGGCCGCCGACGGGGAGGAGGCGGTGCGCCTGGCCCGGGAGCTGCGCCCGGACCTCGTCCTCATGGACGTGCAGATGCCCAGGCTGGACGGGGTGTCCGCGACGCGCGAGGTGGTCGCGGAGGGTCTGGCCGACGTCCTGGTGCTGACCACCTTCGACCTCGACGAGTACGTCTTCGGGGCGCTGCGGGCGGGGGCCGCGGGCTTCCTCCTGAAGAACGCGGACGCGGCGGAGCTGATCGAGGCGGTACGGACGGTCGCGCGCGGGGAGGGCCTGATCGCCCCCGCGGTGACCAGGCGGCTGATCGCCGAGTTCGCGGCTCCCCGGGCGGCGCGGGCCACCCCGGCGCCGGAGACGGCCGCGGCGGTGGCCTCGCTGACCCCGCGGGAACGGGAGGTGCTGAGCGCGCTGGGCGAGGGCCTGTCGAACGCGGAGATCGCCGAGCGGCTGGAGATGGCGGAGGCGACGGCGAAGACGCACGTCAGCCGCCTGCTCGGCAAACTGGATCTCCGCAGCCGGCTCCAAGCCTCGGTACTGGCCCAGGAGTTGGGGATCTAGCTCCGGCTCCGGACGGCGCGGCGCGTACCGGTCTGGACCTCTTGACGGTTGGTCCAGACCTTTCTACGCTCGCCGCAACACTGTGGTGAGCGTGCCATGACAAAGCGTGCTCACGGGCGGCGCAGGTCCCACCCCCATGTCGAGGTCCCCCACGACCGAGACGGACCTACGGAGGATCACCCTTGAGCACAGCATCCCCACCCCGCACCAGGCGCACCCGGTTCTTCACCCGCGTCGCGGCGATCGTGGCCGCGCTCGCCCTGCCCGTCACCGGGCTCGTCGTGCTCGCCGCCCCGGCCCAGGCGGCCGCCGCCGCGACCGCGACGTACACCAAGGTCTCCGACTGGGGCACCGGCTTCGAGGGCAAGTGGGTGGTGAAGAACACCGGCACCACCACCCTCACCAGCTGGACCGTGGAGTGGGACTACCCGGCCGGCACCTCGGTCACCTCGGCCTGGGACGCCACCGTCACCAGCTCGGGCACCCACTGGACGGCCAAGAACGTCGGCTGGAACGGCACCCTCGCCCCCGGCGCGACCGCCGGCTTCGGCTTCAACGGCGCCGGCAGCGGCTCCCCCACCGGCTGCAAGATCAACGGCGCCTCCTGTGACGGCACCACCCCGCCCGGCGACGCTCCTCCCACGGCTCCCGGCACCCCCACCGCGAGCAACGTCGCCGACACCTCGCTCAGCCTGAGCTGGTCCCCCGCCGGCGACGACAAGGGCGTCAAGAACTACGACGTCTACCGGGGCTCCGCCAAGATCGCCACCGTCACCGGCACCGGTTACGCGGACTCGGGCCTGACCAAGGGCACCACGTACACGTACAGCATCACCGCCCGTGACACCGCCGACCAGACCGGCCCCTCCTCCGGCACGGTCTCGGTGACGACGACCGGCGGCGTCATTCCCCCGGACCCGGGCGGCAAGGTCAAGCTCGGCTACTTCACCGAGTGGGGCGTCTACGGGCGCAACTACCACGTGAAGAACCTGGTCACCTCGGGTACGGCGGGCAAGATCACCCACATCAACTACGCCTTCGGCAACGTCCAGAACGGCCAGTGCACCATCGGTGACGCCTACGCCGACCACGACAAGGCCTACACCGCCGACCAGAGCGTCGACGGCGTCGCCGACACCTGGGACCAGCCGCTGCGCGGCAACTTCAACCAGCTGCGCAAGCTGAAGAAGGCCTATCCCCACATCAAGATCCTGTGGTCCTTCGGCGGCTGGACCTGGTCCGGCGGGTTCCCGCAGGCCGCGGCCAACCCGACCGCCTTCGCCCAGTCCTGCTACAACCTGGTCGAGGACCCGCGCTGGGCCGACGTCTTCGACGGGATCGACCTGGACTGGGAGTACCCGAACGCCTGCGGACTGTCCTGTGACACCAGCGGCGCCGCCGCCTTCAAGAACCTGATGCAGGCCACGCGTGCCAAGTTCGGCGCGAACAACCTGGTCACCGCTGCCATCACCGCCGACGCCTCCAGCGGGGGCAAGATCGACGCGGCCGACTACGGCGGCGCCGCGCAGTACGTCGACTTCTACAACGTGATGACGTACGACTTCTTCGGCGCCTGGGCGGCGCAAGGTCCGACGGCCCCGCACTCCCCGCTCACGTCGTACGCGGGCATCCCGCAGGCCGGCTTCAACTCGGCGGACGCCATCGCCAAGCTCAAGGCCAAGGGCGTCCCCGGCGCCAAGCTCAACCTCGGCATCGGCTTCTACGGCCGCGGCTGGACGGGCGTCACCCAGGCGGCCCCCGGCGGCACCGCCACCGGACCGGCACCGGGCACCTACGAGCAGGGCATCGAGGACTACAAGGTGCTCAAGACCAGCTGCCCGGCCACCGGCACCGTCGCCGGCACCGCCTACGCCAAGTGCGGCGGCAACTGGTGGAGCTACGACACCCCCGCGACCATCGCCGGGAAGATGACCTGGGCCAAGCAGCAGGGCCTCAAGGGAGCCTTCTTCTGGGAGTTCAGCGGCGACACCGGCAACGGTGAGCTCGCGAACGCGATCCACACCGGTCTGCAGTAGCAAGACGGAAGCCGGGGAGACGGGTCCGCCCCCGTCTCCCCGGCTTCTTCACGTCCGAAGGACGTCAGGCCACGTTCACCCGCTGCCCCGGAGGCGCCGCCTCCAGCCAGGCCAGGAAGCCGGTCAGCGCGTCCTCGCTCATCGCCAGCTCCAGGCGGGTCCCGCGGTGGACACAGCCGAGCACGACGGCGTCGGAGAGCAGGGCCAGCTCCTCCTCGCCCTCAGGGGCGCGGCGGGCGATGACCTCGATGGAGGAACGCTCCAGCAGCCGGCGGGGCCGGTGGGAGTACGAGAACACCCGGAACCACTCGATCCGGTCACCGCTGTAGCGCGCGACCCCGTACACCCAGCCCTTGCCGGAGACGTCGGGCTTGTCGGCCACGCCCCAGCGCATGCTGCAGTCGAAGGTCCCGCCGGACCGCTGGATGAGCCTGCGGCGCAGTCCGAAGACAAACAACCCGATCACCACCAGGGCTACGACCAGGCCGCTCACAAGCAGAGCGAGGAGCATCTTCACCGACCTCCTCGCTCATCGAATACGCATGAGAAAAAAACAGACCTGCATCGCCACAGCCGCGACCCGGTCTGGAAAATTCCAGAACGGACCGCGGCTGAGGTCTGCTGAGCCCCGGCGGTCGCCCCCCGGTACTCAGCGGTTCAAACTCCGACGGGCGTTCAGCCCGTTACGGCGCGCAGCCGGACATCAGCGCGACGCTCGGCGGCGGCATCGGCCTCCGCCTTCGCACGCTCCAGTGCCCGCTCCGCACGCTGGACGTCAATCTCGTCCGCGAGCTCGGCGATCTCGGCCAGCAGGGACAGCTTGTTGTCCGCGAACGAGATGAAACCGCCGTGCACCGCGGCGACGACAGTGCCGCCCTCGCTGGTGCGGATGGTCACAGGGCCCGATTCCAGCACACCGAGAAGCGGCTGGTGACCGGGCATGACGCCGATGTCGCCGGACGTGGTGCGGGCGACAACAAGGGTGGCCTCGCCGGACCAGACATTGCGGTCCGCCGCGACCAGCTCGACGTGCAGCTCAGCAGCCAAGGTGGCTCCTCGGGTCACCACCCGGCGGGTCAGCCGGGTGTTGGGTCAAATTCTAATGGGCGTGGGGAGAGGGACGGGACACACCCGCCCCTCTCCGTCTGCAGACACCGTCAGCGTTCGCCGGTGGCCTGCGAACCGGTGCGCCCCTCGCGGAGCGCGCCGGATCAGGAGACGCCCAGCTCCTTGGCGTTGGCCTTCAGGTCCTCGATGCCACCGCACAGGAAGAACGCCTGCTCGGGGAAGTGGTCGTAGTCACCGTCGCAGATCGCGTTGAACGCGGTGATCGACTCGTCGAGCGGAACGTCCGAACCGTCCACACCGGTGAACTGCTTCGCCACGTGGGTGTTCTGCGACAGGAAGCGCTCGACGCGACGGGCACGGTGGACAACGAGCTTGTCCTCCTCGCCCAGCTCGTCGATACCGAGGATCGCGATGATGTCCTGGAGGTCCTTGTACTTCTGGAGGATCCCCTTGACGCGCATCGCCGTGGCGTAGTGGTCCGCCGCGATGTACCGCGGGTCGAGGATGCGGGACGTCGAGTCCAGCGGGTCCACGGCCGGGTAGATGCCCTTCTCGGAGATCGGACGGGAAAGAACCGTCGTCGCGTCGAGGTGGGCGAAGGTGGTCGCCGGCGCCGGGTCGGTCAGGTCGTCCGCGGGGACGTAGATCGCCTGCATCGAGGTGATCGAGTGACCACGGGTCGAGGTGATGCGCTCCTGGAGGAGACCCATCTCGTCGGCCAGGTTCGGCTGGTAACCCACCGCGGAGGGCATGCGGCCGAGCAGGGTCGACACCTCGGAACCCGCCTGGGTGTACCGGAAGATGTTGTCGATGAAGAAGAGCACGTCCTGCTTCTGCACATCGCGGAAGTACTCCGCCATGGTCAGACCGGCCAGCGCGACGCGAAGACGCGTGCCCGGGGGCTCGTCCATCTGGCCGAAGACGAGCGCCGTCTTGTCGATGACGCCCGAGTCGGCCATTTCCTCGATGAGGTCGTTGCCCTCACGGGTGCGCTCACCGACGCCCGCGAAGACCGACACACCGTCGTGGTTGTTGGCGACGCGGTAGATCATTTCCTGGATCAGAACGGTCTTGCCGACACCGGCACCACCGAACAGACCGATCTTTCCACCCTTGACGTACGGGGTGAGAAGGTCGATGACCTTGACGCCGGTCTCGAACATCTCGGTCTTCGACTCGAGCTCGTCGAAGCGGGGCGCCTTGCGGTGGATCGGCCAGCGCTCGGTGACGTTGGCGTTCTCCTCCGGGTAGTTCAGCACCTCACCGAGGGTGTTGAACACCTTGCCCTTGGTGAAGTCACCGACGGGGACGGTGATGCCCTCGCCCGTGTCGGTCACCGGGGCCTGGCGGACCAGACCGTCGGTCGGCTGCATCGAGATGGTACGGACGAGGCCGTCACCCAGGTGCTGCGCGACCTCGAGGGTCAGGGTCTTGAGCTTGCCGTCCTCGGCCGGGTCTGCGACCTGGACCTTGAGGGCGTTGTAGATCTCGGGCATGGCGTCGACGGGGAACTCCACGTCGACGACCGGGCCGATGACCCGGGCGACGCGGCCCGTGGCGGCGGCCGTCTCAACAGTGGTCGTCATTACTTGTCACTCCCCGCGGTCGCGTCAGCCATGGCGCTCGCGCCACCGACGATCTCGCTGATTTCCTGGGTGATTTCGGCCTGGCGGGCCGCGTTGGCAAGCCGGGAGAGGCTCTTGATGAGGTCTCCGGCGTTGTCGGTCGCCGACTTCATCGCGCGGCGGCGGGCGGCGTGCTCGGAAGCGGCCGACTGCAGCAGTGCGTTGTAGATACGGCTCTCGACGTAGCGCGGCAGCAGGGCGTCGAGGACGTCCTCCGCCGACGGCTCGAAGTCGAACAGCGGAAGGATCTCGCCCTTCGCACCGTCCTCGTCCGGAGCCTTGTCGAGGCTGAGCGGCAGCATCCGGCCGTCCACCGCGTTCTGCGTCATCATCGACACGAATTCCGTGTAGACGACGTGCAGCTCGTCGACGCCGCCCTCGGCCGTGTCCAGCTGGATGGCCTCGATCAGCGGTCCGGCGACGCGCTTGGCGTCGGCGTAGGCCGGGCTGTCGGTGAAGCCGGTCCACGAGTCCGCGACCTTGCGCTCGCGGAACCCGAAGTAGGCGACACCCTTGCGGCCGACGATGTACGTGTCGACCTCCTTGCCCTCAGCGCGCAGCCGCTCGGTGAGCCGCTCCGCCTGCTTGATGGCGTTCGAGGAGTAGCCGCCGGCCAGACCGCGGTCGCTCGTGATGAGCAGGATCGCGGCACGGGTCGGCGTCTCGACCTCGGTGGTCAGGGCGTGCTTGGTGTTCGAGCCGGTCGCCACCGCAGTCACCGCACGGGTGAGCTCGGTCGCGTACGGCATCGACGCCGCCACCTTGCGCTGCGCCTTGACGATGCGCGAGGCGGCGATCATCTCCATCGCCTTGGTGATCTTCTTGGTCGCCGTGATGGCACGGATGCGACGCTTGTAGACCCGGAGCTGCGCTCCCATGAGTCAGGTCCCTTCCGTCGTCACTTGGAGACGTTGACGGCCGGTGCGTCCTCGCCCAGGAGCTTGCCGTCCGAGGTCTCGAACTGGCGCTTGAAGCCGGCGATGGCGTCCGCGATCGACGTCAGGGTGTCGTCCGACATCTTGCCGCCGTCGGCGATGGAGGTGAGGAGGTCCTTGCGCTCGCGGCGCAGGTGCTCCAGCAGCTCCGACTCGAAGCGACGGATGTCGTTGACCGGGACGTCGTCCATCTTGCCGGTGGTACCGGCCCAGACGGAGATGACCTGCTCCTCGACGGGCATCGGCTGGTACTGGCCCTGCTTCAGCAGCTCGACCAGGCGCTTGCCGCGCTCCAGCGAGGCCTTCGAAGCGGCGTCCAGGTCGGAACCGAAGGCGGCGAACGCCTCCAGCTCACGGTACTGGGCGAGGTCCAGGCGCAGACGGCCGGAAACCTGCTTCATGGCCTTGTGCTGGGCGGAGCCACCGACGCGGGAGACCGAGATACCGACGTTCAGCGCCGGGCGCTGGCCCGCGTTGAACAGGTCGGACTCGAGGAAGCACTGACCGTCGGTGATGGAGATGACGTTGGTCGGGATGAACGCCGACACGTCGTTCGCCTTGGTCTCGACGATCGGCAGACCGGTCATCGAACCGGCGCCCATGTCGTCGGACAGCTTCGCGCAGCGCTCCAGCAGACGGGAGTGCAGGTAGAAGACGTCACCCGGGTAGGCCTCGCGGCCCGGCGGGCGGCGCAGCAGCAGCGACACGGCGCGGTAGGCGTCGGCCTGCTTCGACAGGTCGTCGAAGATGATCAGGACGTGCTTGCCGGCGTACATCCAGTGCTGGCCGATGGCGGAACCGGTGTACGGCGCCAGGTACTTGAAGCCGGCCGGGTCGGACGCCGGGGCGGCGACGATCGTCGTGTACTCGAGCGCGCCCGCGTCTTCCAGCGCGCCGCGGACGGACGCGATGGTCGAGCCCTTCTGGCCGATGGCGACGTAGATGCAGCGAACCTGCTTGTTCACGTCACCGGAGCGCCAGTTGTCGCGCTGGTTGATGATCGTGTCGACGGCCAGAGCGGTCTTACCCGTCTGACGGTCGCCGATGATCAGCTGACGCTGGCCGCGGCCGACGGGGACCATCGCGTCGATGGCCTTGTAGCCGGTCTGCATCGGCTCGTGGACCGACTTGCGGACCATGACGCCGGGGGCCTGCAGCTCGAGGGCGCGGCGGCCTTCGGTCGCGATCTCGCCGAGACCGTCGATCGGGTTGCCGAGCGGGTCGACGACGCGGCCGAGGTAGCCCTCGCCGACGCCGACGGAGAGCACCTCACCGGTGCGCTGCACCGGCTGGCCCTCCTCGATGCCGCTGAACTCGCCGAGGACGACCGCACCGATCTCGCGCTCCTCGAGGTTGAGGGCGAGACCGAGGGTGCCGTCCTCGAACTTCAGCAGCTCGTTCGCCATGGCGGAGGGCAGGCCCTCCACCTTCGCGATGCCGTCGCCGGCAACGCTGACCGTTCCGACCTCCTCGCGCGAGGCCGCGTCCGGCTGGTACGACTGGACAAAGTTCTCCAGTGCGTCCCGGATCTCCTCCGGCCGGATCGTGAGCTCCGCCATCTGGGTTCCCTGCTCTCCTTGTTGGGCCTGAAGCTTCTTAGGGGTCTGGGGGCGACCCCCAGGAATCTTCTGCAAGTTCTGCACGGCCCAACCGGGCCGCTAGGAATGCTTTGTTCTATTGGTGGCTGGTCAGCCGGCCATGCGGCGGGACGCCTCTGCGAGGCGGTCCGCGATGGTGCCGTCGATGACCTCGTCGCCGACTCGCACCGAGATCCCGCCGAGGACCTCGGGGTCCACGTCGAGGTTCAGGTGCATCTGGCGGCCGTACAGCTTGGCCAGCACCGCGCCGAGACGCGACTTCTGCACGTCGCTGAGCGGAACCGCGCTGGTCACGGTGGCGACCATGCGGTCACGGCGCTCGGCGGCGAGCTTGGAAAGGGACTCGAGTCCCGCTTCCAGGCTACGTCCACGCGGGTGCGTGACAAGACGGATCACCAGGCGCTCGGTGACGGCGTTCACCTTGCCGCCGAGCAGGCTGCGCAGCAGCTCGCTCTTGGCGGAGGCGGTCGCCGCGCGGTCGGTCAGCGCGGAACGCAGCTCGGTGCTCGAGGAGACGATCCGGCCGAACCGGAACACCTCGTCCTCGACGTTGTCGAGCGCGTCGCCCTGCTGGGCCGCCGTGAGGTCGGCGGTAGCCGCCAGCTCCTCCAGCGAGTCCACCAGGTCGCGGGACTGCGACCAGCGGGACCGGACCATGCCGGACACCAGGTCGAGGGTCTCCCCGCCGACCTGGCCGCCGAGCAGCCGTCCGGCCAGCTCGGCCTTGGCCTCGCCGGACTGCGCCGGGTCGGTGAGGACCCGACGCAGCGAGACCTCACGGTCGAGCAGCGCGGTGACGGCAGCCAGCTCACCGGCGAGCTTCGCCGCGTCGACGGACGTGTTGTCCGTCAGCGCGTCGAGACGCTCACGCGCGGAGGCCAGCGCCTCGCGGCTCGCTCCGTTCATCGGGCCGCCTCGGCCTTCTCCTCAAGCTCGCTGAGGAAGCGGTCGATGGTGCGGCTCTGCCGGGCGTGGTCCTCGAGGGACTCGCCGACGAGCTTTCCGGCCAGGTCGGTGGCGAGCTTGCCCACGTCCTGACGCAGCGCCTGGGAAGCGGCCTTGCGGTCCGCCGCGATCTGGGCGTGGCCGGCAGCGATGATCTCCTCACGCTGCCGCTGGCCCTCTGCGCGCAGTTCTTCCTTGAGCGCAGTGCCCTGCTCCAGCGCTTCCTGGCGCAGGCGCGCGGCCTCGTGCCGGGCTTCGGCGAGCTGGGCCTTGTACTGCTCCAGCACGCTCTGGGCCTCGGTCTGAGCGGCCTCAGCCTTCTCGATACCGCCCTCGATCGCCTCGCGGCGCTCTTCCAGAACCTTGTTGATGTTCGGGAGGAGCTTCTTCGCGAGGAAACCGAAGACGATGACGAAGGCGATCAGACCGATGACGAGCTCGGGGATCGGCGGGACGAGGGGGTTTTGAGGCTCCTCGGCCGCCAGAACCAGGAGGTTCACATCAGTGCCTTTCGTCGATTCGAACTAGTCGTGGGGTTCGTCAGCTGTAGACGAACGGCATGACCAGACCGATGAGGGCGAGCGCCTCACAGAAGGCGAAGCCGAGGATCTGGTTGGCGCGGATCAGACCGGCAGCTTCGGGCTGACGGGCGAGCGCCTGGGTGCCGTTACCGAAGATGATGCCGACGCCGACGCCGGGGCCGATCGCCGCGAGGCCGTAGCCAACGGAGCTGAGGGAACCGGTGACGGCAGCAAGGGTCTGGGACATGCCAGTTCTTCCTTCTCTTTCACGGACCGGTGGGGGTTGGCCACCGGACGACTGGGGGGATTGCTTGGAGCGGGTCGCGCTCAGTGGTGCTCGGCGAGCGCGCCCTGCAGGAAGCTGCAAGCCAGGAGCACGAAGACGTAGGCCTGGACAGCCTGGATGAAGAGCTCGAACGCGGTCATCACGATCACCATGACGAACGAGACGCCCGCGTACGCGATGCCGATCCCGTTCAGCAGGTACCAGCTGGCGATGGTGAACAGCAGCAGCAGGGTGTGACCGGCGAACATGTTCGCGAACAGTCGGACCGCGTGGGTGAAGGGACGGACCAGGACGTTCGAGAAGAACTCGATGATCATGACCATCGGCAGAACCGGGCCGAGCGACTTGTCGTAGCCCGTGATGTTCTTGAAGCCGCCCACGAAGCCGTGCCGCTTGAAGGTCACCGACATCCACATGACGTAGATGACGAGGGCCAGGCCGGCCGGGTACGCGATGACCGCGGTCACCGGGAACTGGGCGAGCGGGACGATGGACCAGAGGTTCATCATCCAGACGAAGAAGAACGTCGCGACCATGAAGGGGACGTACTTCTCGCCCTCCTTCTTGCCCAGCGTCTCGTAGACGATGCCGCGGCGCACGAAGTCGTAGCCGGCCTCGGCGACCATCTGCAGCTTGCCCGGGACGACCTTCGGCTTCCGGAACGCGGCCCAGAAGAAGCCGACGATGACGATCGAGCCCAGCAGGGCCAGGAGCATCGTCTTGTTGAAGTACAGGTTGCTGTCCGCGTCACCGAAGATCGGGTGGAACAGGAACGAGTACAGGGTCGGGCCCGGGAAGCCGCAGCCAGTGCCGTCTTCGAAATGACAATTGATCTCGAAGGCGAGCGTCATGTCAGCAGCACTCACCGCAGGGCTCCTTCAGCGTGGCGCATAGGTACGGCAACCTCGTTGTGTCGGCGCGGCGCGCGGCCGCGGTTCGGCACTGGACTGGTGTAACGGATGGTGGGGCGGCAGTCAGGCATCGAGCCTCGCGATGGAACAGGCGTCAGCTTCAGATGCCCGCGCCCGCAGTGCCGCAGTTGGCACCGGACGATAGCAGGATCTCGAACGCCCACTTATCCCGGCCCTACCCTTCACGACTTCGGCCCAGGATTTTCGGGCTTGTCGCCCTTCGTCGAGTCCGGCTCGACGTAAAGAATCTTGGCCTTCATGTGAGCACGGGTCTGCGCGCCGATCCACACGAGGGTGGTGGCCACGAGCGTGATCGCGAACGCCTTGGGGTTGAACAGGGTGGTGTTCTTGAACGCCGCGACAAACACGAAAAGCAGCAGGATCTGGGCCGTGTAGAGCATGAGCCCCATGGCCTGGAAGAGATGCGGGAGTGATTTCGCCGTGCGCTGCAGAACGACGAATCCGATGCCCATGAACAAAATCACGACCAGCGTCGCGACGACTGCTCCGATCGCACCCTTACCGCCGACGACCAGCCCGCTGATCACGGCGGCGAGAGCGCCGGCGACAGCGGTGGGTACGGCGGCTTGCAGGAGGAGTCGGACGTCATCTGACCGCATGGCGGTTTGCTCCGCGTGGTGGTGGGGGCACTGGACTCGTACGGGACGAGCGTAAGCCCGGTCCGAGAGAGAACCTCGGGCCAAGGGACCGTCGCACTACGGTCCTTCGGCTCTGTCGCCGGGTTTAGTGAACGGTATCACAAACTATTTGATGAGAGCTTTACCTGCCGGGTGTGCTGACTGTCACACATGAGAGGGACCCTGCGCGTGTGTGCACGACAGGCGTGCCGGTTGTCTGGTAAAGGGCCACCATGTCGGACATGCGATGCGGCTGTCAGCGGGCGGATTCAGCCTTACGCCGGTCGGGGAAGCGCGAACGGGGGCCCACGGCGGTCGCCCCGTTGACGCCCGAGACTCCCGCCGCGATCGGCCTGACGGGCGCCGGCTCGGCGCCCGAGACGTCCAGAGCGGCCGCTTCCGCGGCGGCCTCGGCCGCCCGTGCGGCATGCCGGTAGCGCGGCGGAACCAGACCCTCCGCCCAGCGCGGGATGCGCGGGGTGAAGCGCGGCAGGAGCAGCAGGATCAGGCCCACGGCGCTCAGCGCGGCGATCGCCAGCACGATCCACATCGTCGCGGAATGCACCGAATACGCCACCGTGCCGAAGGCGATCAGCCCCGACCAGAAGTACATGATCAGGACCGCGCGGCTGTGCGAATGTCCGAGCTCCAGCAGCCGGTGGTGCAGATGCCCGCGGTCGGCCGCGAAGGGCGACTGGCCCTTCCAGGTACGCCGCACGATGGCCAGGATCAGGTCCGCCATCGGGATCGCGATGATCGTCAGGGGCAGGATCAGGGGGATGAAGACGGGGAGCATCGCGTGCGTCGCGTTGCGCTCGCCCTGCGCGTACAGGGCCAGGGCGTCGGGGTCCACCTGGCCGGTGATGGAGATGGCGGCGGCGGCGAGCACCAGGCCGATCAGCATCGAGCCGGAGTCGCCCATGAAGATCCGCGCGGGATGCATGTTGTGCGGCAGGAAGCCGAGGCACATGCCCATCAGGATCGCGGCGAAGAGGGTGGCGGGCGCGGCCGCCTCGATGCCGTAGCCGAACCAGATCCGGTACGAGTAGAGGAAGAACGCCGCGGCGGCGATGCAGACCATGCCCGCGGCCAGGCCGTCGAGGCCGTCGACGAAGTTCACCGCGTTGATGGTGATCACCACGAGGGCCACGGTGAGCAGGTTGCCCTGCCACTGGGTGAGCGCCACCGTGCCGAAGAAGGGGACCGGGATCCACAGGATCGTCAGGCCCTGCATGACCATCACGCCGGCGGAGATCATCTGCGCGCCGAGCTTGATCAGGGCGTCGATCTCGAACTTGTCGTCCAGCACGCCGATCAGCCAGATCAGCGCCGCGCCGGAGAGCAGTGCGCGCGGTTCGTTCGACAGCTCGAAGACGCCGTTGAGGTTCTGCAGGTGGTCGGCGACCAGCAGGCCCGCGCACAGACCGCCGAACATGGCGATGCCGCCCAGCCGTGGCGTGGGCTCTCGGTGCACGTCGCGGGCCCGGATCTCCGGCATGGCCCCGGCCGCGATCGCGAACTTCCGCACGGGCCCGGTCAGCAGGTAGGTCACCGCGACCGTGACGCAAAGCGTCAGCAGATATTCACGCACGGGCTGCCCCAGATGTATCGCCGGCCATCTCAGCCCCACACATTAGCTGCGATGTCCCCTCCCCCGAGGACGCGAGGGGGCCGTATCCCGGTTGCACTACGCCCCTCTTGTCCCGCTTACACCCTGTAAGGGGGGAATTCCAGTGCCAGCTCATTGACCTCCGTACGTGTCTTCGCGGCGTCCCCGCGCAGCCCGGCCGCGAACAGCGCCGCGATCCGGCGCATCTCCGCCTCCCCCATCCCCTGGGTGGTCACGGCGGCCGTTCCCAGCCGGACGCCCCGCTGGTCCCCGTACGGGAGGGCGCAGGTGTCGAGGACGATCCCGGCGGCGGCCAGCCGGCCGCGCGCGGTCGGGCCGTCCATGCCCAGCGGCGCCGGGTCGGCGGTGATCAGATGGGTGTCGGTGCCACCGGTGGTGATCGTGAACCCGTGCTCCTCGAGGGCGGCCGCGAGCGCCCGGGCATTGGCGACGACCCGGTGGGCGTACGTGGTGAAGGCCGGCCGGGCCGCCTCACCGAAGGCCACGGCCTTGGCGGCGATGGTGTGCATCTGGGCGCCGCCCTGGGTGAAGGGGAACACCGCCCGGTCGATGCGCTCGGCGAACTCGGCGCCGCACAGGACCATCCCGCCGCGCGGCCCGCGCAGCACCTTGTGCGTGGTCGCGCAGACGACGTCGGCGTAGGGCACGGGACTGGGCGCGGCTCCGCCGGCCACCAGCCCGATGGGATGGGCGGCGTCGGCGATCAGGTAGGCCCCGACCTCGTCGGCGATCTCCCGGAAGGCCGAGTACTCGGGGTGGCGGGGGTAGGAGATGGACCCGCACACGATCGCCTTGGGCCGGTGGGCGCGGGCGAGGTCCTGGACGTCCTCGTAGTCGATCAGACCCGTCTCGGCGTCGACCCCGTACCCGACGAAGTCGAACCAGCGGCCGGAGAAGTTGGCGGGCGAGCCGTGGGTGAGGTGTCCCCCGTACGGGAGACCCATCGCCAGCACGGTGTCCCCGGGCCGCAGCAGGGCGGCGTACGCGGCCAGCACGGCGGAGGAGCCGGAGTGCGGCTGCACATTGGCGTGCTCGGCCCCGAACAGCGCCTTGGCCCGCTCCACGGCGATCTGCTCGGCCAGGTCGGCGTACTCGCAGCCGCCGTGGTACCGGTTGCCGGGGTACCCCTCGGCGTACTTGTTGGCGAGCGGCGACCCGAGCGCGGCGAGCACCGCGGCGGAGGTGAAGTTCTCGGCGGCGATCAGCTGCAGGCTGCGGGCCTGCCGCTGCCCCTCCCCGTCGAGCACGTCGGCCATCTGCGGATCCTGCTGCCGCAACAGGTCCGTGGGCTGGGTGATGACGCTCATGGCGCGACTCCAGGTGTACCGGGTACCAGCCACTGTAGGCCCGCGGCCCTCACCGCGCCCTGCGGCGCCGCCGCCGGGACTCCGCCCGATCCGGCCCCGCCGGCACGTCCGGCCCCGCCGGCACATCCGGCCCCGCCGGCACATCCGGCCCCGCCGGCGTTCGAGGCGCCGGGCCCGGGGCGGCGCAGCGGCAGCCGGCCCGCAGGTCAGCGGGAAGAAGCCGTGACGCCCGTCAGGGCCGTGACCACGGGGTCCAACGCCTGGTTGATCTCGTCGCCGATCGAGCGGAAGAAGGTGATCGGCGCCCCGTACGGGTCGTACACCTCGTCGGCGTCCGGCGAAGGGGCCAGCAGCCAGCCGCGCAGCGCCGCGGCGGCCCGCACCAGCGCCCGCGCCCGCTCCGCCATTCCGTCGTCCAGCGGCGGCAGCGTGGCCGGATCTATCGCCCGGACCAGCCGGGTGAATTCCTTCAGCGTGAAGGTCCGCAGGCCGGCCGAGTGACCCATCGAGATGACCTGCGCGCGGTGGTCGCGCGTGGCGGTCAGGACCAGGTCGGCGCGTATGACGTGCTCGTCCAGCAGTTCCCGCCCGGTGAAGCCGGACGCGTCGGCCCCGAAGTCCGCCAGTACGGCGGCCGCGTTGGCCTCCATCGGGGCCCCCTCGTGGCCCCAGGTACCCGCGCTCTCCACGATGAGGTCGCCCGTCACGATCCCGCCGAGCCGGTGCGACAGGGCGTGCCGCGTCAGCCGCTCGGTGATCGGCGAGCGGCACACGTTGCCGGTGCTGACGTGGAGTATGCGGAAAGTTCCCCCAGCTATGCCACGCCCCTCAGGGCTCACGGGGCGACCTCGAGGTCCGGTACGACCTCCCGCAGCTGCTCGGCGGTGAGCGCACCCTCCCGCAGCAGGACGGGAACCTTCCCGGTGACGTCGACGATCGACGACGGCTGGATGCCGGGCGTCGGGCCGCCGTCCAGGTACACGGACACGGAGTCCCCGAGCATCTCGCGCGCCGCGTCGCAGTCCTCCGGCGCCGGGTGCCCGGACAGGTTGGCCGAGGACACCGCCATCGGGCCGACCTCGGTCAGCAGCTCGATGGCGACGGGGTGCAGGGGCATGCGGACGGCGACCGTGCCGCCGGTGTCCCCCAGGTCCCACGCCAGGGACGGCTGGTGCTTGGCGACCAGCGTCAGCGCGCCCGGCCAGAAGGCGTCGACGAGCTCCCACGCCTGCTCGGAGAAATCCGTGACGAGACCGTGCAGGGTGTTCGGGGAACCGATGAGCACCGGGGTGGGCATGCCGCGGCCCCGTCCCTTGGCGGCGAGCAGGTCGTGGACGGCCTCCGGGCTGAAGGCGTCCGCGCCGATCCCGTACAGGGTGTCGGTGGGCAGCACGACGAGCTCGCCGCGGCGCACGGCGGATGCGGCTTCACGCAGACCCGTCTTACGGTCCGTCGCGTCGTTGCAGTCGTATCGCCGGGCCATCAGCGGGCCTCCTCGTGCAGCAGGGGGGTGGCAGAAATCGTCGCGCCGGTCACGGCAGTGCCTTGCGCGCGGTCGCGAAGCGGGGGCGGTTGTTGAGGTCCGGGTGGTCGGCCGCGTCGGCCCAGCCCCGTTCCTCGGCGAAGATCCACGGGACCTGGCCGCCCTGGGTGTCGGCGTGCTCGATGACGACGATGCCGCCGGGCCGCAGCAGCCGGTGGGCGGTGCGCTCGATGCCGCGGATGGTGTCCAGGCCGTCCTCGCCGGAGAAGAGCGCCATCTCCGGGTCGTGGTCGCGGGCCTCGGGTGCGACGTACTCCCACTCGGTGAGCGGGATGTACGGCGGGTTGGAGATGACCAGGTCGACCTGGCCGTCGAGCTCCGGCAGGGCGCTCAGGGCGTCGCCCTGGTGGACGCTGACCCGGGAGCCCTCGGCGTTCTTGCGGGTCCACCGCAGGGCGTCCTCGGACAGCTCGACCGCGTGCACGCGCGAGCGCGGCACCTCCTGCGCCATGGCCAGCGCGATGGCGCCGGAGCCGGTGCACAGGTCCACGATCATCGGCTCGACCACGTCCATCGCCCGGACGGCGTGTATGGCCCAGTCGACGACCGACTCGGTCTCGGGCCGGGGCACGAAGACCCCGGGTCCCACCTGGAGCTCCAGGTACCGGAAGAAGGCGCGGCCGGTGATGTGCTGGAGCGGCTCGCGCGCCTCGCGGCGGGCGACGGCCTCCCAGTAGCGGGCGTCGAAGTCCGCGTCCTTGACGTGGTGCAGTTCCCCCCGTTTGACGCCGTGCACGAAGGCCGCGAGCTCCTCCGCGTCGAAACGCGGTGAGGGCACGCCGGCGGCGGCCAGCCGCTGGGTGGCCTGGGCCACCTCGGCAAGCAGCAAGTTCACGCTGGTCCTCCGGGCTGCTGTCGAACGGGGGGGTGGAGCAGGGATCAGGTCAGTGCGCGGCCGCGAGCTTGGCTGCGGAGTCGGTGTCGACGCAGGCCTGGATGACCGGGTCGAGGTCACCGTCGAGCACCTGGTCCAAGTTGTACGCCTTGAAACCGGTCCGGTGGTCCGAGATCCGGTTTTCCGGGTAGTTGTACGTACGGATCTTCTCGGAGCGGTCCACGCTGCGCACCTGGCTGCGGCGCACGTCGGAGGCCTCCTGCTCGGCGGCTTCCTGGGCGGCGGCCAGCAGGCGCGAGCGCAGGATGCGCATGGCCTGCTCCTTGTTCTGGAGCTGGCTCTTCTCGTTCTGGCAGGAGGCGACCACACCGGTCGGGATGTGCGTGATGCGCACGGCCGAGTCGGTGGTGTTGACGGACTGGCCGCCGGGGCCGGACGAGCGGTACACGTCGATGCGGAGGTCGTTCATGTTGATCTCGACCTCGACCTCCTCGGCCTCCGGGGTGACGAGCACGCCGGCGGCGGAGGTGTGGATGCGGCCCTGGGACTCCGTGGCCGGAACCCGCTGGACGCGGTGCACGCCGCCCTCGTACTTCAGGCGGGCCCACACGCCCTGGCCGGGCTCGGTGGCGCCGTTGCCGCCCTTGGTGCGGACGGAGACCTGGACGTCCTTGTAGCCGCCGAGCTCGGACTCGGTGGCGTCGATGATCTCGGTCTTCCAGCCCACCCGCTCGGCGTAGCGCAGGTACATGCGCAGCAGGTCGCCGGCGAACAGCGCCGACTCGTCGCCGCCCGCGCCCGCCTTGACCTCGAGGAGCACGTCCTTGTCGTCGCTGGGGTCGCGCGGGACCAGCAGCAGGCGGAGCTTCTCGGTGAGCTCCTCGCGCTGCTGGGTCAGCTCCTTGACCTCGGCGATGAAGTCCGGGTCGTCGGCCGCGAACTCCTTGGCCGTCTCGATGTCCTCGGCCGACTGCTTCCAGGCACGGAAGGTCGCGATGATCGGGGTCAGCTCCGCGTAGCGCTTGTTCAGCTTGCGCGCGTTGGCCTGATCGGAGTGGACCGAAGGGTCGGCGAGCTTCTTCTCAAGATCGGCGTGTTCGCCGACCAATTCCTCGACCGCCTCGAACATCGGGGGCTCCTGTGGTGAAAGTACGAACGGGGTGACTTGGCGAGACGACGACAAAGGCGCCGGTCCGGCCGCCCCCGAGTGGACAGGGGGCGGCCGGAGACCGGCGCCTGGGTCGCGCTACTTCTTGGCCGCACCCTTGCCGAAGCGCGCCTCGAAGCGGGCCACGCGGCCACCGGTGTCGAGGATCTTCTGCTTGCCCGTGTAGAACGGGTGGCACTCGGAGCAGACCTCGGCTCGGATGGAGCCCTCGGTCAGGGTGCTACGGGTGGTGAACGACGCGCCACAGGTGCAGCTGACCTGGGTCTCGACGTACTCGGGGTGAACATCGCGCTTCAAGGTGTCTCCTAGATTCGGGAGGGCACCGGGTCGCAGGAGCCGAATTGCGCACTGCGTGAACCGGGGCCGACAGACCAGTCTGCCAGGACCGGGCTGCCTGTCAAAATTCTGAGGACGCCTCCCTCAACGGAGGGGGGCCGGCATCTATTCCGCACCCCTGCGGAATCCGTCCGAAAGCCGCCTGAGCAGGGGCTCCCTACTGGACGATGCCGCCGACCGCGCCCTTGTCCCCCATGGACTTCTCGGTGGCCTCGGCCGGGATCGGCCGGTCCGCGAGCAGCGCTTCCCAGACCAGCTTCGACTCCTTCGTCAGCGGGGCGACGCGATCGGCGTCGCGCGGGTCCACGGTCACCGGAAGGGTGATCATGTGCATGTTCTGGGCCTCGATGCCCTGCAGGCCCTGGGCGAAGCCCATGAGGGACTTCACGTCGCCGAGCGCCTTGTCGGTCGTGAGCGCCTTGGTCGCGGAGTCGGCGAGGTCGACCAGCCGCTTGGGGTTGTCGAGCACTCCGACGCTCTTGACCTGCTTGATGAGCGCCTTGATGAAGGCCTGCTGGAGCTGTATCCGGCCCAGATCGCTGCCGTCGCCGACGCTCTTGCGGGTACGGACGAGGCCGAGGGCCTGTTCGCCGTTGAGGTGGTTCGGGCCGGCCGCGAGCTCGAGGTGGCTGGCGCCGTCCTTGATCGGCTTGGTCGTGGTCACGTCGACGCCGCCGAGGTTGTCGATGATCTTCTTGAAGCCCGTGAAGTCGACCTCGATGTAGTGGTCCATGCGGATCCCCGACATCTTCTCGACGGTCTTGACCGCGCAGGCGGCCCCGCCGATGGTGTACGCCTCGTTGAACTGCTTGCGCGGGCCGCCTGGGTCGGTCTTGCCCTTGCCGGTGGGGCATTCGGGCCGGGCCGTCATCGTGTCGCGCGGTATCGATATGACGCTGGCCTGCTTGTGGCCCTCGTACAGGTGGACGATCATCGCGGTGTCCGAGCGCGCGGAGCCGCCGTCGTCCTGGCCGTACTCGCCGTTGGCGCCGCCCCGGGAGTCGGAGCCGAGGACGAGGATGTCCATCGAGCCGTTGTCGACGTTCTGCGGGCGGTCGGCGCCGAGGGCCTGGTCGATGTCGACGGTCTTCAGGTTGCCGTTCAACTTGAAGTAGAAGTAGCCGAGGCCCGCACTCCCCAGCAGGACCACCCCCGCGGCGCTCCACGCGGCGACGACGAGAGCCTTGCGGCGCTTCGCCGGTTTGCGTCGGCGCCGGCCCGTGGCACGCCGGCCGCGGCCCTTGCTGTCCTCGGTCATGCTCTCCTCAGTCCTGAGTCCGGTCCCCTGGTCCGTTCCGGCCCGCCGTCCACCGCGGGCTCCTCTCACACAGACGGGTGAACGCCGTCCAGGGTTCCAGGAGCGGGTGTGGCGAAGCCCGCACCGGGGCCCGTGGAACCCGCGCGCGGAGCCCCCGTAGGGCCCCGTGGAACCCCGTGGAGCCCCCGGAACGCGCAGCAGCCCCCGCCGCGGGTGCGGCGGGGGCTGCTGGCGGTGATGCCGCGTGCCGGGCGTAGAACGCCCGGCGCCGGACCTCAGTCGTCGTTCTTGCCCGACGGGGTCGTCTTCGCGATCTGCATCAGGAACTCGGCGTTCGACTTCGTCTGCTTCATCTTGTCGAGGAGCAGCTCGATCGCCTGCTGCGAGTCGAGCGCGTGCAGCACCCGGCGCAGCTTCCACACGATGGCGAGCTCCTCCGCGTTGAGGAGGATCTCCTCCTTGCGGGTGCCCGACGGGTCGACGTCGACGGCCGGGAAGATGCGCTTGTCGGCGAGCTTTCGGTCGAGCTTGAGCTCCATGTTGCCGGTGCCCTTGAACTCCTCGAAGATCACCTCGTCCATGCGCGAGCCGGTGTCGACGAGCGCGGTGGCCAGGATGGTCAGCGAGCCGCCGTCCTCGATGTTGCGCGCGGCACCGAAGAAGCGCTTCGGCGGGTACAGCGCGGTCGAGTCGACACCACCGGACAGGATGCGGCCGGAGGCGGGCGCCGCGAGGTTGTACGCGCGGCCCAGACGGGTGATGGAGTCCAGCAGGACGACCACGTCGTGACCCAGCTCGACGAGACGCTTGGCGCGCTCGATGGCCAGCTCGGCGACGGTGGTGTGGTCCTCGGCCGGGCGGTCGAAGGTCGAGGAGATGACCTCGCCCTTGACCGACCGCTGCATGTCGGTGACCTCTTCCGGACGCTCGTCGACCAGGACGACCATCAGGTGGCACTCGGGGTTGTTCGTGGTGATCGCGTTGGCGATCGCCTGCATGATCATGGTCTTGCCGGTCTTCGGCGGGGCCACGATCAGACCGCGCTGGCCCTTGCCGATCGGCGACACGAGGTCGATGATGCGGGTGGTCAGCACGCCCGGGTCGGTCTCCAGGCGCAGACGGTCCTGCGGGTACAGGGGCGTCAGCTTCTGGAACTCCGGTCGGCCACGGCCGGATTCGGGCGCCATGCCGTTCACCGAGTCCAGCCGCACGAGGGCGTTGAACTTCTCGCGGCGCTCGCCGTCCTTGGGCTGGCGCACCGCACCGGTGGTGTGGTCGCCCTTGCGCAGGCCGGCCTTGCGGACCTGGGCGAGGGACACGTACACGTCGTTGGGCCCGGGCAGGTAGCCCGAGGTCCGGATGAACGCGTAGTTGTCGAGGATGTCGAGGATGCCCGCGACGGGGATCAGCACGTCGTCGTCGGCGACCTGCGGCTCGTTCGGGGCGAACTCGTCACGGCCACGACGGCCACGGCGGTCGCGGTACCGACCGCGACGGCCACGGCGGCCGCTCTCGTCGTCGAAGTCGTCCTGCGGGCCGGTGTCCTGGCGGTCCTGACGGCCCTGCTGGCCCTGACCCTGGCCCTGGCCCTGGCCACGGCCGCCCTGCTGCTGGCGGTCCTGGCGGTCGGCGCGGTCCTGACGGCCGCCGCCCTGTCCGCCCTGGCCGCCCTGGCCGCCCTGCGCACCCTGACCCTGGCCGGCCTGGCCCTGGTCGTCGGCCTTGGCACCGCGGTCACGGCGGTCGCGCTGGCGGTCGCCGCGCTCGGCGCGGTCACGACGGTCACGACGGCCGCGGCCCTCGCCGTCCTGGCCCTGCGCCTGACCGGCGGAGACCGCCGTGGCGTCGGCCTTGACCTCGGCCTGCGCGGGGGCGGCGGTCACGGTCTCGGTCTTCTGCTCGACCTGCACGGCGACGGGGGCCGAGGCCTCCGGGCTGCCGGTGGGGGCCGTGGCCCGACGGCGGCGGCGCTCGCCGACCGGGGCGTCGTCGCTGGCCGGCTGACCCGGGATCTCGATCTGCGCCTGCGCGGCAGGCTTCTCGGCGGGCGCCTCGGCGGCGGCCTCACCCGTACGGGCCTTGCTGGTGGCGCGGCGCTTCGGCTTGGCCTCGGCGGTGTCTGCGGCGGCGGAGGCCGCTGCCTTGGGGGCACCGCTGCCCGCCTGCGCCTCCTTGATGACCTCGATCAGCTGGCTCTTGCGCATCCGCGCGGTGCCCCTGATCCCGAGGCCCGACGCGACCTGCTGCAGCTCGGCCAGGACCATGCCGTCAAGGCCGGTGCCGGTGCGTCGACGCTTGGGTGCGGCGCCCGCGGCGGAGGCACTGGTGTCGACAGAGGTGTCGGCAGCGCCCATCAGATCGGTGGTGTCGCTCACGAAGGGTCCTTCCCTGGAGCGGACGTCGGCCTGTCTGGCTCGGCGACCGGTTGTGCTGTCCGACAACAGTCCTAGGTGTGGACCGTGCCGGGGCGGTGGTCCGCCGATAGAGATACGGCGGGAGAGAAACGTGCATGGGTGGTTCCGGCGAGAAGCCCCCGAGCTGAAAGCGTGGGAATGTCACGCCGATTCCGGAGCGTGCTCGAAACTGCTGGAAGTGATCAAAGCAGTCGGGGAGGCTCCCGGAAGAAATGTGGTCCCGGATGGGGACACTGAGCACCGAGCCATGGCGGCTTCCGATGCACACTTGAGACTAACACTACCGGATCCAATAGATATTCCCCCTCTCAATCACCGGCAATCGCGCCCTTCCGTGCGGGCGGCCTGCCCTGGCCGCCCGCCCCTGACCGGCTGTGCAATCAGAAGACGGACCTAGCCGCCCTGGGTGCCCAGCGGAAGCACGCTCGCGCCCGCGGCGTCGAGTGCGAGCCGGTTGGCCGCCCATCCCTCGCCCGCGAGCTGCGCGACCTTGTCGGCCGCGCCGTTGTCGACCAGCGCGAGGACCGTGGGGCCCGCGCCGGAGATGACCGCGGGGATCCCGTCCGCCCGCAGCCGGTTCACAAGTGCGACGCTCTCGGGCATCGCCGGGGACCGGTACTCCTGGTGGAGCCGGTCTTCGGTGGCCGGCAGCAGCAGCTCGGGACGCCTGGTCAGGGCTTCCACGAGCAGGCCCGCGCGGCCCGCGTTGACGGCCGCGTCCACGTGCGGGACGGTGCGCGGCAGCAGGCCGCGCGCGGTCTCCGTCAGGACCGGCTTGGAAGGCACGAAGACCACCGGAACGATGGAGTCGGCAGGCTCCATCCGGATCGCCTTGGCACTGCCCCCGTCCATCCACGCCAGGGTGAATCCGCCGAGCAGACAGGCGGCGACGTTGTCGGGGTGTCCTTCGATCTCGGTGGCGAGCTCCAGCAGCGCCGCGTCGTCGAGCCTGGCCTCGCCGCCTATGGTCACGGCGCGGGCGGCGACGATGCCGGCGCAGATCGCGGCGGAGGAGGAGCCGAGGCCCCGGCCGTGCGGGATCCGGTTGGCGCAGACGACCTCGAGGCCGCGCGGCTGTCCGCCCAGCAGGTCGAAGGCGGTGCGCATGGAGCGTACGAGCAGGTGGCTCTCGTCCCGCGGGAGGGTGTCGGCGCCCTCACCCGCGATGTCGATGTTCAGGCCGGAGTCGGCCACCCGGACGACTACGTCGTCGTAGAGCCCCAGGGCCAGGCCCAGGGCATCGAAGCCCGGGCCGAGGTTGGCACTGCTGGCGGGGACGCGCACCCGTACGGCGGCGGCGCGGAACGCTGGACCGGCCATCGTCCGATGACACTCCTTGTGACTGTGCGAGATCTTCGCTCTTCGCTGGCTCGCTGCGAATGTACTGGAGAACGTACGACACCCGAAGGCCCTCGGGGCAGCACCGCAGTCATATGCGCGGTGGCGGATGTAAGTACAGCGTATCGAAGGAAGGTTCTCTCGCGACATAGGGCGCACAGGAGGCGCACGATGCGTGTCGCGGGCTTCGACGGCTTCGGCCGCACTTTTGTCGTCGTACGGGGTGAGTTGCCTGGTTCCGGAGGGCCTCGAGAGCCCTCCGGAACCCGGCTCACACGTGGTGCGCGTTACTACCGGGACCTGCGTGGACCCGGCCCGGACCGGGCGTGGTCCGCACCCGCAACGGGCCCGGACCACGCGCCGGACCTAGACCAGGCCGAGACGGATGGCTGCGGCCTCGGCGTCCACCGGAACGGTGACCGGCTGCGGAGCGCCGGCGATCGCCCAGTCGGGGTCCTTCAGGCCGTTGCCGGTGACGGTGCACACGATCGTCTGCCCGGGGTCCACCAGGCCCAGCTCGGCGGCCTTCAGCAGGCCGGCCACGGAGGCGGCCGAGGCGGGCTCGACGAAGACGCCCTCCTGGGCGGCCAACAGGCGGTAGGCGGCCAGGATCTGGCGGTCCGTCACCTCGTCGATGAAGCCGCCCGACTCGTCGCGCGCCTGCAGGGCGTAGTCCCAGGAGGCCGGGTTGCCGATCCGGATCGCGGTGGCGATGGTGTGCGGCTCCTTGACGACCTCGCCGCGCACGATCGGCGCGGAGCCGGAGGCCTGGAAACCCCACACGCGGGGCGTACGGGAGGACAGGCCGTCGGCCTTGTACTCCTTGAAGCCCCTCCAGTACGCCGTGATGTTGCCGGCGTTGCCGACGGGCAGCACGTGGATGTCGGGGGCGTCGCCGAGCGCGTCCACGATCTCGAACGCGGCCGTCTTCTGGCCCTCGATGCGCACCGGGTTGACCGAATTGACCAGCGCGACCGGGTAGTTGTCGGAGAGCGCGCGGGCCAGATTCAGGCAGTCGTCGAAATTGCCGTCCACCTGCAGGATCTTGGCGCCGTGCACGAGGGCCTGGCCCATCTTGCCGAGCGCGATCTTGCCGCGCGGCACGAGCACCGCGCAGACCATCCCGGCGCGCACCGCGTACGCGGCTGCGGAGGCCGAAGTGTTGCCGGTGGAGGCGCAGATGACCGCCTTGGCGCCCTCCTCCTTGGCCTTGGTGATCGCCATGGTCATGCCCCGGTCCTTGAAGGACCCGGTGGGGTTCGCCCCCTCGACCTTCAGGTGGACCTCGCAGCCGGTGCGCTCGGAGAGCACCTGGGCGGGGACGAGGGGAGTGCCGCCCTCGCGGAGCGTGACCACGGGAGTCTTGTCCGTCACCGGCAGGCGGTCCCGGTACTCCTCGATGATGCCGCGCCACTGGTGGGTGCGATTGCTGCTCATGGGTCCTTACTCCCCTTCAACACGCATGATGCTGGCGACACCGCGGACGGTGTCCAGCTTCCGCAGTGCCTCGACGGTCCCGGAGAGGGCGGCGTCGGGCGCGCGGTGAGTGACGACGACGAGGGAGGCCTCGCCGTCCTTGCCCTGCTGGCGGACCGTGTCGATGGAGACACCGTGCTCCGCGAACGTGGTCGCCACCTGGGCGAGAACGCCCGGCTTGTCCGCCACATCGAGGCTGATGTGGTAGCGGGTGACGACCTCGCCCATGGGGCTGACCGGCAGCTGGGTGTACGCGGACTCGCCGGGCCCCGTTGCCTCGGCGAGCTTGTTGCGGGCGACGGCGACGAGGTCGCCGAGGACCGCGGACGCGGTCGGCGCGCCGCCCGCGCCGGGCCCGTAGAACATGAGCTGCCCGGCGGCCTCCGCCTCGACGAAGACGGCGTTGTACGCCTCGCGGACGGAGGCGAGCGGGTGGCTGAGCGGGATCATCGCCGGGTGGACGCGGCCGGTGACGGACTCGCCGTCGGCGGCGCGCTCCAGGATGGCGAGGAGCTTGATGGTGCAGCCCATCCGCTTGGCGGAGGCGAAGTCGGCGGCGCTGACCTCGGTCATGCCCTCGCGGTACACGTCGTCCAGGCGGACGCGGGTGTGGAAGGCGATGCCGGCCAGGATCGCGGCCTTGGCGGCGGCGTCGTAGCCCTCGACGTCGGCGGTCGGGTCGGCCTCGGCGTACCCGAGGGCCGTGGCCTCGTCGAGCGCCTCCTGGTAGCCGGCGCCGGTCGAGTCCATCTTGTCGAGGATGAAGTTCGTCGTGCCGTTGACGATGCCCATCACCCGGTTGATCTTGTCGCCCGCGAGGGACTCGCGCATCGGGCGGACCAGCGGGATGGCGCCGGCGACGGCGGCCTCGTAGTACAGGTCCAGCCCGTGCTGCTCGGCGGCCGCGTGCAGCGCGGCGCCGTCCTGGGCGAGCAGCGCCTTGTTCGCGGAGACCACGGAGATGCCGTGCTCGAAGGCGGTGGTGATCAGCGTACGGGCGGGCTCGATGCCGCCGATGACCTCGATGGCGATGTCGATGTCGCCGCGTTTGAGGAGGGCGGTCGCATCGGTGGTGACCAGGGACGGGTCGATGCCCTCGCGCACCTTCGAGGGGCGGCGCACGGCCACACCGGCGAGCTCGACGGGCGCGCCGATCCTCTGCGCGAGGTCGTCGGCGTGCGTCGTCATGATGCGAGCCACCTCTGAGCCGACCACTCCACAGCCCAGCAGCGCCACCTTCAGCGGACGCGTACGCATCATTCGACCTACGCCTTTCGATCTTCCATCAGTACCTCGCGCGCGGCTTGCGCGCGGGGTGGAACCAGTCTCACTCAATGGACAGCAGTTTCCATCCTCGGTCCATTGAGTGAGACACCAATTTCATTATCCGAGGTCGAGACGCAGGAGATCTTCCTCCGTCTCGCGGCGGACGATCACTCGTGCCTGCCCGTCACGCACGGCGACGACGGGCGGGCGGAGCGCGTGGTTGTAGTTGCTGGCCATGGAGCGGCAGTACGCGCCGGTGGCCGGGACGGCGAGCAGGTCGCCGGGGGCCAGGTCGGCGGGCAGGAAGGCGTCCTTCACGACGATGTCACCGCTCTCGCAGTGCTTGCCGACGACGCGTACGAGCACGGGCTCGGCCTCGGACGTGCGCGAGACGAGGCTGACGGAGTACTCGGCGTCGTACAGCGCCGTCCGGATGTTGTCCGACATCCCGCCGTCGACGCTCACGTACGTACGGAGTCCTTCGAGGGGCTTGATCGTCCCCACCTCGTAGAGCGTGAAGGCCGTCGGGCCGACGATGGCCCGGCCGGGCTCGACGGAGATCCGCGGGGCGCGCAGCCCGGCGCTCTCGCACTCCCGGGCGACGATCTCGGTGAGCGCCTTGGCGATCTCGTGGGGCTCGCGCGGGTCGTCGCCCGAGGTGTAGGCGATGCCGAGGCCGCCGCCGAGGTCGATCTCGGGCAGCTCCACCCCGTGCTCGTCGCGCACGGCGGCGAGCAGCCGCACGACGCGCTTGGCGGAGACCTCGAAGCCGGCCATGTCGAAGATCTGCGACCCGATGTGGGAGTGGACGCCGAGGAGCTCCAGCGAGTCGTGCCCGAGCGCGCGGCGCACCGCTTCGGCGGCGGACCCGTCGGCGACGGCGATCCCGAACTTCTGGTCCTCGTGGGCCGTGGCGATGAACTCGTGCGTGTGCGCCTCCACCCCGACCGTCACGCGGATCTGCACGGGCTGGCGCACGCCCAGCTCACGGGCGATGTGTGCGACGCGGGCGATCTCCTGGAAGGAGTCGAGGACGATCCGCCCGACCCCGGCCTCGACAGCCCTGCGGATCTCACCCTCGGACTTGTTGTTGCCGTGGAACGCGATCCGCTCCGCGGGCATCCCGGCGGCCAGCGCGGTCGTCAGCTCCCCGCCGGAACAGACGTCGACGTTCAGCCCCTCTTCCTTCAGCCACTTCACGACGGCCTTGGAGAGGAACGCCTTGCCGGCGTAGAAGACGTCGGCGTCGGGACCGAAGGCGTGCGCCCATGCCCGGCACCGCGCCCGGAAGTCCTCTTCGTCCAGGAGGTACGCGGGCGTGCCGAACTCCTCCGCGAGCTTGGTCACTTCGATGCCGCCGACGGAAACGACCCCGTCCGCCGTGCGCGTGACGGTCCGGGCCCAGACCTTCTCGTCGAGGGCGTTGAGGTCGGCCGGGGGCGGGGAGTAGTGCCCCTCGGGCAGGACGTCGGCGTGGCGGGGTCCGGCGGGGTGCGCGGAACGGCTCATCGGTATCTCTCTTTACAGGTCACAAGCGTTCGGGTGCGTCTATGCCGAGCAGGGCCAGGCCGCCGGCCAGCACCGTCCCGGCGGCTTCGGCAAGAGCCAGCCGGGCACGGTGGGCGGCCGAGGGTTTCTCGTCCCCCTGGGGCAGGACGCGGTACTGGAAGTCGAGCAGCGCGTCCGCCAGCTCGACGAGGTGCCTGGCGAGCCGCTCGGGCGCGCGGTGGTGCGCGGCGGCTTCGAGGGCGAGGGGGTGGTCGGCAAGGGCGCGCAGCAGGGCGGGCGCGTCGGACACGTCCCCCTGCTCGGGGTGGAACCCCAGCTCGTCGGCGTTCCTGAGCAGGGCGCGGCTGCGGGCGTGGGCGTACCGCACCCGGAAGAACTCGTTCGCCTCGCCCTGGAGGAGCAGCCCCTCGGAGAAGACGGGGGTCTCCCGGGCCGGCACGGCGAGCATCCGCCAGTGCGCGGCCTCGGCACCGTACCGGGCGACGACGTCGGAGTCCCGCTCGGCGAGGGGGGCGACGGCAAGGTTCTCGGGCAGGTCCCGCTCGGTACCGCCTTGGAGGCACACGAGCCGCAGGACGCTGCGGCGCACGACGCGCTCGCGCAGCCCGAGCCCGGTCTCGTCGGCGGGGGCGGCGAACACGGCCCCGCCCCGCACGTCCCGGATGGCGACGTCGTAGAGGATGGCGTCCAGGACGACGGACGGCGCCGTCGGTGCCGGCAGGACGAAATTGAGGAACCCGGCACCCGTGACCTCGACGCGGTCGATGCCCGGCTCCGCCGCGAGCCGGCGGGCGAGTACGTCCGCCACGTCACGGGGCGGGAGCCCGGCCGCCTTGGCGACCTGGAAGGCGACGGGGGTGGCGTACTCCCCCACCCCGCCGGGCCGCGTCCGCTCGACGACGACCCGCTGCGGCAGGAGCCCTTCCGCGTCCCCTTCCCCCGCCAGCTCCCCGTCGGCGACGGCGCAGCGCACGGCGCGTACGACGCAAGGGGAGAGGTCTGCGGGGGTCACGGGACCAGCCTAGGGGAGACGTCCCGTCATCCCACGAAGGGTTTCGCCATGTGAACAGAGCACCCGCGACGGAGGGCAACGGAGGGCCACGGAACAGGGGGCCGACATCCACGCCACGAAGGGCGGGTCTACCCCCTCCCCCTCCCGGCGGGGGCCCCCTTCCTCCCGTCGCGCCGATCCTTGCGCTCGACCAGCCGCCGCACGACCCGCACCAGCTCGGCGGGCTCGAAGGGCTTCGCGAGGAAGGCGTCCACGCCGGCCGCGATCCCGGCCTCCACCTCCTGCTGCGTGCAGGCACTGACGATGGCCACGGGCACGTCCCGGGTCCGCGGATCGGCCCGCAACTGCGCGGCCGCCCCGAACCCGTCCAGCCGCGGCATGACCACATCAAGGGTGATCACATCGGGACAGACGCGATGCACGACGTCCAGACACTCGGCACCATCGTTCGCGGTCACTACCTCGAAGCCCTCCAGCTCGAGATTGACCTTGATCAGCTGCCGGATGACCTTGTTGTCGTCGACAACAAGCACCCGGCCTGAGACGCCTGGCACAACTCGAGAGTAGGTCGAGCCAGGCCCCCGCGTCCGGGTTTTTGCCACTTCCACCCCCTGCGGGCGAC
>NZ_JARAYQ010000066.1:0-35545 GCF_033794505.1 Streptomyces sp. MB09-01
GGCAGCTCCCCACCACCCTCCCGTCAGGAGCTGTTGGACCTGGCCCGCACCGGCGACCCCGTACGCATCCACCAGGCGCTCAAGCAACTCGCCGAAGGGCACGCCGGCCCGGCCGCAGACCAGGACCCCGGCCTGCGGGAGGTGATCGGTGAGTTGCTGCGTCACCCCAAGCCCAAGATCCGCCTGCACGCCCACCGCACCTCCCGCGCCGTGCTGGACCGTCAGACCTACCTGCACCACACCTCGCTCCTGCTGACCGACCCGCGGCCGGACCTGGTGCGCTCGGCGATCCGGACCCTCTGCCACGCCACTTGGACCCCCGCGATCCCCGCCGTGACCGAAATGCTGGAGCACCGCCACCCCACCGTCCGCAGAACCGCGGCCGAGGCCCTCATCGCCATGGGCGAACCGGCCCTCCCCGCCCTCGGACACGCCGCCACCCACGCCCGCCCCGACAAACGCCCCCTCTACACAGCGGTCCTCGACCGGATCACGGCCGCCGCAGCCGAACAGGGTGCGGCCGGGACGCATGCAGCCCGTCGTCCTTCATGAAGATGACGTAAAGAAAAAGCCGAACGTCGCGCGTTGCCTTGCCTTTCCATAATTCTTTCCGTCGTGACCGGCATCACCCGGGCCGGGCCCGGGCAGCGGATGGGGAACGGTTTTCCGCCACCTTTACGGCGGCCAACGTCTCGCGTAATGGGCATGGTTGACAGATCAGTCCGGAGAGAGTGATGCTCCATGAGCTTCTCCATGTACGTCGTCCGGTCGCTGTGGCCCGGTCGGCCGATGCCAGGACGTGCCCCGCACCACGAAAGACGATCGATATGAGCCGCTGTGTCTTAGTCTTCGTCCCCGGCCGGAGTGAAATCGTCGCGGACCCCGGAGACTGTCGACCGAGCTCGTGTGGAATTCCCGGCCGCGGAAACCTCCGGCGGGTGCGGCACCATGAGAGTTGACGCTGCGCCGGAACTCTCCGAGTCCTCCGCCGCGCCCCCTGCCGCCCCGGTCGTGAACGGGAGGCGCCAGTTGCTGGCGGCCTCCGCCGGCAACCTTGCCGAGTGGTACGACTGGCTGGCGTACGCCTACCTCTCGGCCTACTTCGCCGACCAGATCTTCCCGCCCGGCGGCGATCCGGTCGTCCTCGCACTGAGCGCATTCGCCGTCTTCGCGGTGGGCTTCGCCGCGCGCCCGGTCGGCGGCCTGCTGCTCGGTGTGCTCGCGGACCGCCGCGGCCGCCGCGCCGCGATGGCGACGACGATCACCTTGATGGGCGCCGGGCAGCTGGCCATGGCCCTGCTCCCCACCTACGAGCAGATCGGCATGGCCTCCCCGGTCCTGCTGGTGGTCATCCGGCTCGCCCAGGGCCTGTCGGTGGGCGGCGAGTCGACGGTGTCCGCGGTCTTCGTCGTCGAGTCCGCGCCCGCCACCAGACGCGGGCTGTATTCGAGCATCGGCTATGTGAGCGGTAACCTCGGGCAGCTCCTGGCCGCAGGGGTCGCCGCCTTGCTGACCTGGCAGTTGACCGCGGGACAGATGCACGCATGGGGCTGGCGGCTGGCCTTCGGCCTCGGCGCCGTGGCCTGCCTGACCGGCCTGTGGGTGCGGCACGGAACGCAGGAGACGTACCGGCCGGGCACGGAACGCACCGCCCGTCCGCGCCCGTTCGACTTCCTGCGCAGCAATCCGCGCGAGGCGGCGCTGATCGTCGGCATGACCCTCGGAGCGACGGTCACCTTCTACACGTGGACCACGTTCCTGCCCACCTACGCGCGGCTCGTCGTCGGGTTCGATCCCGGCTCGGCCCTTGCGGTCAGCACCATCTCGCTGGCCTTCTTCACCGCCCTGCAGCCGCTGGCGGGCCGGCTGTCGGACCGGGTGGGCCGGAAACCGCTGCTGATCACGTTCGGTGCGGGCTTCACCGTGCTGACCGTGCCGCTCCTGGGGCTCCTGCGCGACTCCTTCTGGAGCATGCTCCTGATCTCCTGTGGGGGAATGGTCCTGCTCACCGGATACACGGCGGTGAGCGGGGCGGTGATGGTCGAACTGTTCCCCGCCTCGGTACGCACCGCCGGCATCGGCCTGCCGTACGCGGCCACCGTCGCCGCGGCCGGCGGCACCGCCCCCTACCTGGCCACGGCGCTGATCGAGAAGGGCCACGCCGACTGGTTCGGCTGGTACGTGTCCGCTCTGACCCTGGTGTCGACCCTCGTCTACATCGGGATGCGCGAGACGAAGGGCGTTCCCCTGCAGTGAGTGCGCGCTGAATTACGCCGGGCCGGTGCGCGCCATCCAAGGGAATATTCCTCGGGCTGCCGGCGTTAGGTGTCCGGAATTCGCTGGTGTGATCCAGTCGTTCGTCGTCGGGGTGCCGGTGAAAGTTATCCTCGACAGTTGAACTGAGCTTGCAACTCTCGGGGGAGTAACGTAATGAACAGACTGACCATAGGAATGGAGTCCACGGAGGGCGCCTCCCGCAGAAGGCCCCGACAGGGCTCGGGTCGCTCGCAGTTCCTCGAGGTCGCCCGGTTATCGGAGCAGGAATTGATCGAAGTCGAGGCGTGCAACCCCTTCGACAGTGTCGCCGGGCACCAGAGGCTGTTCAGAGAGGACGCCGCCCTGCCCCAGGGGCGGTGGCTGACTCCCCTGTCCAACCCCGCCGGAAACGACAGTGCCGCGAATTCGCCGTGGGTCGTCGCCCGGATCCTTCTGGCGGGCGGTCATCCCATCGCCCTCGCCGGGCTGCGCAGCGTGCTGAGCGGGGCACGGGGCGAGGGCCTCCAGGTGGTGGGCGCCGTCAGAGACCACTGGCAGGCGCTGTCGGAAGTGAGCCGCTACCGCCCCGATGTGATCCTGCTCGGTGCGACCGACGATCTACGCAAGGACCTCGCCATGGTCCGCTGTATGCGCCGGTCACGGGGCGCGGCCGATGCGCGCATCATCCTTCTGCGCCAGGCCGCGACCGCGTCCCAGGTGAGCCGGATGCTCAAGGCCGGAGTGAGCGGTGCCTTCCCGCTCGACCAGGACGCAAGCTGTGTCATCCGGGCGATCGCGGTGGTCGCGGCCGGCGGTTCGATCTTTCTGCCGGCCCCCTTGGAAGAAGAGGACGAGGCACCGGAGTTCGCGGAGGACCCCGAGCCCTCGGTGGACGAGGCGGGACTGACCGACCGTGAACGGGCCGTGCTGTCCATGCTGGCGCGCGGACTCTCGAACGCGGAGATCGGGCGCGCCCTCTCCCTCTCGGTCGCCACGGTGAAGAAGCACCTCACCCAGGCCATGCGCAAGATCCGCCAGCCCGACCGGCTGAGGGCGGCACTGTACGCCCATCGCCAGGGTCTGGCGTGAGAACCGCGGCCATGCCTTCATCGCTCCCACTCTGATTCAGCGTCGGTACGTCGAGGGCGGGGTGTCCACCAGCGACCCCCGCCCTTGAGCGTGTTGGCCTGGGCGACGCTCCGGAGAGCCTTCAGGAGTACGGCGGATCGCCGAAGGCCTCCGCCCCCGCCCCCACAGTGCCGCGAGCGCCGTGCGCCGCCGGGTCCTTCGAGGCTGCAGGCGCTTTCCGCAGGTCACGGGCGCCCGGCCCGGCCGCGGTCCCCGCACGCCCGACGGCCTCGCCCGGTGCCGTGCCGGCTTCCCCGAAGCGCTGTTGGGAGCCTCCGGGGAGCTCCGAAGGTCACCGCCATCCGAGACGAAGGGAGCTTCTGGGGGCAGGCCGCCGTTCCTAGCGTGGTCCCAGGCCGGGCGTCCGATGCCCGGCCCCCCGTTTCGCAGAGGGAGAAGTTGATGAGCGCAGCGGCCAAAGGGGCCATGGCGGTGGGGTCGGCCCTCGGCCTCGCGGCATCCCTGTCCGTGGACTCCGGCAGTGGGACCCGTGCGGCCGGCCAGGGCAACGAGCGAGCCGTCGACCGGTTGTCCGCGGACGACGCGGCCATCGCCACGATGTCGGATGCGGAGCGCGCGGCCCTGTGGCGCCAGCGGCTGCACGAGGCCGAAGCCGGACTGACCCGCTTCCTGGTGGCCCGCGGTCCCGCCGCCGACCTGAGGGCGTGGTTCGGTCTCCAGGCGGAGATATTCGCCGATCTTCCGGGCCCCTCCACCCACGCGGCGGCGGCATGGCAACGGATCTTCTTCCGGGGCCAGGCCCTGATGGAGAGGTTCCTGGTCTCCCGGTACGGCGAGGGCATCCTGGCCGAATGGGCCGCGTCCAACGCCGAGGTCCACCGTACGGTCGAACCCGACCGCGAGGGCGGCGCCGCCGATCCCGTCCGGCGCATCGCACGCCAGGCCGAACTGTACGGATCGCAGTACAGGGTGCACGTGGCCGAGGGCTCCACACCCGCCGCCGTCGCCTCCGTGAACATCACGCACTGCGCGATATGGGACTACCGGGAACAAGCCAGGAGCAACGGCGTACGCCTCACGCTCACCTCACCGTGCACGTACTGCACGAAGGCCATGTCGGCCAACGTCCGCGCCAAGGGCTACGAGGTCTCCTACCAGCTGCGCGAGGACCGCAGCGGACATGGATGCCACTGGGAGGCCACCGTTCCGAACACCGCTCAGGAGGCGTGATGTGCGGCATCACCGGCTGGCTCGACTGGGAGCGCGACCTGCGCGGCCAGCAGCAGACCGTACGGGCCATGACCGACACGCTGGCCTGCCGGGGACCGGACGCCGGCGGCACGTGGTTCTCGGCCCGTGCGGCGCTCGGACACCGCAGGCTCGCCGTCATCGACCTCCAGGGTGGCGTGCAGCCGCTGACGGACGCCGCTCCGGAGCAGACGCCGCAAGCGGTGCTCGCCTACAACGGCGAGCTGTACAACTACCGCGAGCTGCGCGCCGAACTCCAGTCCCTGGGGCACGAATTCCGCACCCGCTCCGACACCGAAGTCGTCCTGCACGCCCACCTCCAGTGGGGCGCCGACGCACCGCGCCGACTGAACGGCATCTACGCGTACGCGATATGGGACACCCGCGTGCAGGAACTGACGCTGGTGCGTGACCGTCTCGGCGTGAAGCCCCTGTACTACCACGCCCATGCCACCGGCCTGTTCTTCGGCTCCGAACCCAAGGCCGTCCTCGCCAACCCGGGGTTCCGCGCCGAGCTCGACACCGAAGGCATCGCGGAGCTGTTCGCCCTGCCCGCGGCGCCCACGGCCGGGCACGGCCTCTTCCGCGGGCTGCGCGAGGTGCGCCCCGGCCACCTGCTCAAGGTCACCCGCGGTGCCACCCGCGAGGTGCGCTACTGGCAGCTGCACTCCGAGGCACACACCGACGACGCCGCGGCCACCACCGCGAGGATCCGGCAACTGCTCACGGACACCGTGGAACGGCAGATGCTCAGCGACGTACCGCTGTGCACCCTGCTCTCGGGGGGCATCGACTCCAGCGCCATCACCGCCCTGGCGTCCCTCGCCCGCGCCCGAGCAGGTCACGACAAGGTCGACACCTTCTCCGTGGACTTCCCGGGCAGCGCCGACGCGCTGCGCCCCGACAACTGGCGCACCACGCACGACGCGCCGTACGTCCAGGCCGTCGTCGACCACCTCGGAACCCGGCACTCGCAGGTCGTCCTCCCCGACGACGACCTGCTGGAGGCGAGGGACATGGTCCTGCGCGCCCGCGACAGGCCCGGCTGGGGCGAGATGGACGCGTCCTTGTACCTGTTGTTCCGCGAGGTCCGACGGCAGTCCACGGTCGCGCTGTCCGGCGAGGCCGCCGACGAGGTCTTCGGAGGCTACCCCTACTTCCACAACCCCGACGGCCTCGCCGCCACCACCTTCCCCTGGCTCCACGGGCGCGAGACACCCGCCGTGCTCCTGCGGCCGGAGGTCCGGGCGGCGGTACGACCCGAGGAGTACACCGCCCAGCAGTACCGGGACTCGCTCGCCGAGACCCCGGAGCTGCCCGGCGAGGAGGGCAGCCGGCGACGCCTGCGCCAGGTCGGCCACCTCGCGCTCACCCGGTGGATGCCCCCGCTGCTCGACCGCGTCGACCGGGTGAGCATGGCGGTCGGCCTGGAGGTACGGGTGCCGTTCTGCGACCACCGCCTGGTGGAGTACGCGTGGAACATCCCGTGGGAACTGAAGTCGCTCGGCGGCACCCCCAAGGGCATCCTCCGGGAGGCCGTACGGGACCTGCTGCCGCCCCAGGTGGTGGACCGGCCCAAGAGCGGCTACCCCTCCACACCCGCCGTCCGGTACACCGAGGTGCTCACCGCCCGCATGAACGACCTGCTCGCCGATGCCGCGGCCCCGGTGTTCGACCTGGTCGACAGGGAGGTCGTGCGCGACGCCGTCCGCCACGGAAGGCCGCTGCCGAGCCCCCGTACCGCGCCCAACCCCGTGGGCGGACTGGACCACCTGCTCCAGGTCGACGAATGGCTGCGCGCCTACAAGGTGGGACTTCGATGACGGCGCCGAGCGACAGCGTGCCCACCGTCCACCCCGAGGTCGTCCGTCAGGCCGCGCGCACGTGCGCCACGGGCGTGGCGGTCCTCACGACCAGGCTCCACGACGAGCTCTTCGCCAAGACCGTCTCGTCCTTCGTCACGTTGTCGATGGACCCGCCGCTCATCAGCGTCGCGGTGACCAGGCACAGCCCCCTGGTCCGAGCCGTCGAGGACTCCGGACGTCTCGCCGTCAGCGTGCTCCGGGTCGGTCAGGAACACCTCTCGCGGCGCTTCGCCACGCCCGGTGCGGGCCGGGCCACCGGTTCCTTCGCCGGGGTGACGACCCGTACCGAGGCCACCGGATCCCCGGTGCTGGAGGACTGCCTGAGCTGGTTCGACTGCCGGCTGCACAGCGTGCTGCCGGGCGGCGACCACAGCATTCTCGTCGGCCGGCCCGTCGCGGCCGCCGGTTCGCAGGGCGAGCCCCTGCTCTACCGCGAAGGCGGCTACCACGCCTTGGCCACCCCCACCGCCACCACACCCCCGCGCCCGGACCGGGCGCCCACGGCACCAGGAGTACGGACATGAGCCGACCGGCCCCCGCCCAGACCCGCAAGGCCCCGCTGGGTGTCCAGACCGGCGACCGCTACCGCGCCAGTCTCGATGACGGGCGGGAGCTCTACCTGGACGGCAAGCGCGTCACCGACCCCGCATCACACCCGGCGTTCAAGCCCTCCGTCGACGAGCTGGGCCGGCTCATCGACCTGCAGCACGACCCCGAACACGCCCCCTTGATGACGTGGAAGGACCCGCAGAGCGGTCTCACCCTGGCCCGGGCCTACCAGCCGACGCGCACCCTGGAGGACCTGCGGACGCAGCGCCGCAGCGCGGAGGTCTGGCTCCGGGAGAGCCTGGGCCAGCACGGCCGGTCCCCGGCGTTCATGGCGAGCATCGCTCTGGGGCTGTACGACTTCCGGCACCGGCTCGACGCGAGCCGGCCCGGTTTCGGCGCCAACGCCGAAGCCTGGTACCGCCACTGCGCGACCAACGACCTCGTCCTGACCCACGCGCTCGGCGACCCGCAGATCGACCGGTCCGCGGATCCCGTGGACGACCCCGACCTCGCCCTGCGGGTGATCGAGGAGAACGACAAGGGCATCGTGGTGCGCGGAGCCAAGCAGCTCACCACCCTGGCACCGACCGCCCACGAGGTGCTCGTCTACCTCTCCGCCTCCTTCACCCAGCGGCGCGGCGAACAGTTCGTCGTCTGGTGCGCCCTCCCGCTGAACACACCCGGCCTGATCACGCTCTGCCGGGAGCCCTTCGGGGCCGAGCCGTACGGGCACGAGCACCCGCTCGCCGGGCGCTTCGACGAGCAGGACGCCATGCTCTTCTTCGACGACGTGCTCGTGCCCTGGGACCGGGTGTTCCTGCTGCGCGACGGAGCACTGGCCCGGACCGGACTGGGCCGGATCAACGCCTGGAGCGCGTACATCGGCCACATCCGCTACCGCGAGCGGCTGCGCACGCTGCTGGCCACGGCCACGATGCTCGCCGAGAGCATCGGGGTGGAGGGGTTCCGCAACATTCAGGAGGAGCTCGGCAAACTGGCCAGTTACGCCGAGCTGACCGAGTACTTCATCGACGCCGCCGAGGCCCGGGCGACCGTCACCGACAGCGGCCTGCTCGCACCGGGTGACACCGCGGCCAGCAGGGTGTGGTCCGCGGAGGTGGCGGCCAGCGCTCTGGCGGTCGTACGGAACATCGGCTCGGCCGGCATCCTCATGCAGCCCACGCCCAACGACCTCGACAACCCGCGGCTGCGCCCGCACCTCGACCGCTACATGCGGGGCAGGAACATCGAGGCGGACAAGAAGTCGCGCCTGTTCCGGCTCGCGTGGGACCTTACGGGTGACAGCTTCGGGCAGCGCCAGGACCTGTACGAGTACGTGCACCGCGGCGACCTGGCCCGCAACCGGATCAACATCTACAAGCGGCAGGACCAGACCGAGGTCCGCACCCGCCTGGAGCAGCTGATAGCAGCCCCCTCCGCACGCTCCGCCCCCACCACCGCAGACACCTCGGAAGGCGAACGTCCGTGACCAATTCCGCAGTGGAGATACAGGCCAGCACCCTTGCCGGGTATTCCGACGCGAGCAGGCTGCGCCAGGCCAACGACCAGGACTGGGTGCTGGAGCAGGCACCCGCCGAACCGCGCGTCCACGCCGACCTCGGAAGCGGGATCGGCCAGTTGCTGCAGGCCTCCCTGGAGAGGTTCCCGTCCCTGGAGACGGCCGTGGGCCTGGAGCAGTCGCCGTTCCGGCTCTCCGAGGCTGCCAGCCGGCTCCAGCGCCACGGCGACCGGGTGCTCCTGCGGCAGGCCGACCTGACGGCTCCCGAGCCCCTGGAGGTGTATCCGGACCTGATCACCATGACCTCGGTGCTCCACTGGCTCTACCCGGTCGAAGAACGGATCTTCGGCTGGGTGGGGCAGCACCTGGCGCCGGGCGGTACGTTCCTGCTCACCACGTACCACCCCGCGCGGGACGAGCACGGCCTCGGCGGCGAGGACGAACTGGTACGCGAGGCGCTCGTCGCGCTGGGCCACGACCGGGCGCTCGTACCGAAGCTGTTCGCCGGCGAGGACATCCTTCCCATCGCCACCCGGACCCGTGGCACCGATGGCCTGAAGGATCTCCTGGAGCGGGACCTGCGGATCGTCGCCACCACGGAACGCGACGCCGTCGTACGGGTCGCCAGCGCGGCCGAGTACGAACACTTCCACGCGGCGACCTTCGGTGACTACTACAGCCGCCTGGTCGAACCCACGAAGCGCGCGGCCTTCTTCCGGGCCGTGGGCGACGCCGCATGGCGCCGCCAGCAGGAGCGCGGACACGTCAGCAACATGCCGGTCCGGCTGTGGAGCACGACCACACGCGGCTGAACGGGGGAGTGTCCGCAGGCCGTCGCCCGCCGCCCCCCGGGGGCGCGGCGACCCGGGCGGGAGCCTGACGGACACCGCTGATGCCGCACCCGAACCGCAGGACGGCCCGGCCGGTCCTCCCCCAGGGGAGAACCGCCGGGCCTTCGCCGCGGTCTATCATGGCCGGGTTCCTCCCGGCGCCCGTGAAGGAGTCTCATCCATGTCAACTCCCGCCGCCGGTCCTGAACTCGGCGCATTCCTCAGGGCCCATCGCGCGCTGCTCAAGCCGGAGGACGTCGGACTGCCCGGCACGTCCCGCCGCCGGACCCCGGGCCTTCGCCGGGAGGAAGTCGCCTCCCTCTCCGGTGTCAGCATCGCCTGGTACACCTGGCTGGAGCAGGGCAGGGTCACCGCATCGAGGCAGGTGCTGGAGTCCGTCGGACGGGTGCTGCGCCTCGATGACGCCGAAGTGCGCCACGCCCTGCGGCTGGCCGGCTACTACGAGCCCGAAGCGGCCTCGGCCCGTGCGCCGTTGAACGGCTCGCTCCAGCCCGTACTCGACTCCTGGCCGACCAGCCCGGCCGTCCTGCTCGACCGGAACTTCGATCTGGTCGCCTGGAACGCCGCATGGTCGGCGGTGTGGGGCGAACCTTCGGCCGTGCCGCCCGACCGCAGGAACCTGATGTGGTTCGTCGCTGCCGACGACCACCTGCGCGATGTCCTGCAGGACACCGACTGGGAGCCGCTGGCCATGAGCGTCTTCCAGCACTTCCGCGCCCAGGCGGGGGCGAACCTGGCGGACGAGCGGGTCGCGGAGCTGTACCGGCGGCTGGCCGCGGACGCGCCCGAGCTGAGCCACTGGTGGAGCTGCCACTCCGTGGGGGAGCTCACCACCCGCGTCGTCACCGTCACGCCCGTGTGCAGCGAGCCGATCAAGGTGTCCTTGTCGTCGATGCGCCCGGTGGACGACCCGGGGTCGCTGATCCTGCTGTTCACGCCTGCGAGCCAGGAGGACAGCGCCAAGGTGTCGGCTCTGGTGAGCCGGCCGCTGCGCTCGGTCGGGCCGGCACGAAAGGCGGGCTGAGGGCGCGACCGCGGGGGAACGGTTGCCGCGCCTTCAGCCCTGTCTCGGGGTGAGGTCCTCCTCATCGAGCCGCCGAGGGGGCGGGCTCAGGCCTTCTCCGCCATGCCCATCGACTTGACGCGCGGTCCGCTGCCGGCGCCCCGGCGCAGCTGCGCGCTGACCATCAGGCCACCCAGAGCGGCGGCAAGGGCCAGGCCGACACCGACCACCGCCGTGCCGAGCTCCAGATCGGAGAACAGGCCGACGGCCCAGGCGCCCACGCCCGTACCGGCGTACATCGTGGAGGTGAGCCAGGCGCTGGAGGTCGCCCGCAGTTCGGGGGCGGCCGTACCCGCGAGCGTCTGCTGGTCGGTGACGAAGCCACCGCTGGCCACGAACCAGATGGTCACGCCGGCCAGTGCCAGGATCAGCCCCGGACCCCAGACCGTCAGCGCGATGCCCACGGCGAGGAGGAGTCCCCACACGGCGAGCATGGGAAGGTGCGTCTGACCCTGGGCCCTGGCCCGGTCGCCGAGCCGCCCGCCGGCCGTCGCGCCGACGATGCTGCCGATGCCGACGAGGATGCCGACGAGGCCGAGCACGGTCACCGACAGGTCGAAGCGCTCCGCGAGGACCACACCCATGAAGGTGTAGGCACCCAGGTTGGCGGCGTTGAAGGCGGTGTTGACCAGCAGGGACTTGCGGAGCGCACCGTGTCCCCAGGCGGCGAACACCGCGCGGGCGCCGGTGGTCGCGGCGGCCTGGACCGCACTGACCGGAATCTGCTTCAGCAGCAGCGGGACGACCAGGAGCGTGCCGACGGCCATGGCCAGGAACGCGGCACGCCATCCGGCGGCACCCGCCAGGAAGCTGCCCAGCGGCACGCCCAGTACCTGGCCGCAGGAGAAGAAGGCCATGCCCAGACCCAGGGCGCGTCCGCGCACCGTGTCCTCGGTGGTCTCCGAGATGTGGGCCCAGATCGCCGGACCGGCCGCGGCGGCCGCGACACCGGCCAGCGCACGCGAGACGACCAACAGCGTCAGCCCGTCGGACAGCGCGGCCGCGACGTTCGACAGCAGGAAGAGCACCGAACCGAGCAGCAGCGTGCGACGGCGTCCGACACGGTCGCTGACCAGGCCGAGGAAGGGGGCGCAGATCGCATACACCAGCACGTACGCGGTGACGCTGTACGCCGCCGCCTGCTCGGAGATGGCGAGGTCGTCCGCGATCGTCGGCAACAGCGGGGACACGAGGAAGGTCTCGGTCCCGAACAGGAACAACAGGAGGAAGACCGAGGCGTACGAACCCCACCGGAACCGCGCCGGGACTGCGGCGGCTACGGGGGGTGTGGAGGGACTGTCCATGGGACGGGTTGCCTTTCGAGCGAGGTTCGGGGGCGTCCGGCTGCCGGCTCGACAACCCTGGCGCTTCCGGCGAAGGCCAACCAGCCAGGCGTTGGTCCTGTTAGTCGAAGTAATGGCATCAACGCCTGGCTGGTTCGGGTGGCGCGCAGAGCGTGATGCTGAACCTGCCGCTCCCGTCGCCGTGTCCTCGGGGGCGCACCGCCACCAGGAAAGGACCCGACCACCCGTGCCCTCCAGCGACCGCTCCCCGCTCGCGCAGCCCAAGTGGGGCGTCACCCTGCCCCTCCCCGGCATCACGATCGGCCACCACAAGCACATCGTCGAGCGGCTGCCGGACATCGGTTACTCCGATGTCTGGACGGCGGAGGGGGGTGGCACGGACGCGTTCACCCCGCTCGCGGCCACCGCGGCCTGGTCACCTTCCCTGCGCCTGGGCACCGGCATCATCCCCGTCTTCACCCGTGGTCCCGCCCTGATCGCGCAGACCGCGGCAACGCTGGCCCAGCTCGCCCCCGGGCGCCTGCTGCTGGGGCTCGGCTCGTCGGTTCCCGCCCATGTCAGCGACATCAACGGCATCCCCTTCGAAGAGCCGTTCAAGCGGACGCGGGACGTCCTGCGGTTCGTCACCCGTGCACTGCGCGGCGAGTACGTCGCCGACGAGTTCGAGACGTTCTCCATCGCCGGCTACCGCCTGCCGCATCCGCCCACCGAACCGGTCAAGGTCATCCTGGGCGCGCTTCGCCCCAACATGCTGAGGCTCGGGTTCAACGAGGGCGACGGGGCCATCACGAACCTGCTCTTCCCCGAGGACGTCCCCAAGATCCTGGAGGCCGTGGGACCGCAGCCCCTGGGCAAGGAGCTGGTGGTCAAGGTCTTCGTCTGTCCCACCGAGGACAAGGAGTACGCCCGCAACCAGGCCCGCCCGTTCCTCGCCTGGATCCTGAACCGCGAGCCCTACCGCAAGTTCCACGAGTGGCTGGGCCACGGGGAGCTGCTGCGCGAGGTGCACGACGCCTGGGAGGCGGGCGACCCGGCGGGCGCCCAGAAGGCGCTCTCGAACGAGGTGGTCGACGGTCTGTTCATCAGCGGATCCCCGGAGGAGTGCCGGGAACAGATCATGCGGTTCCACCTGCCCGGAGTGACGAGTATCCAAGTCTTCGTATCCCTGCCTCCCGAGGCTTTCTACAGCCAGGAGACCGTGCTCGACGTCCTGCGCCGGCTCGGGCCGGCCGCGGGATGAGACCACACCGCCGCTACGCGAAGGAAGGCCATGTCACGTCATCTGTTCACCTCGGAGTCCGTGACCGAGGGACATCCCGACAAGATCGCTGACCAGATCAGCGACACCATTCTCGATGCGCTGCTGCGGGAGGACCCGTCCTCCCGGGTGGCCGTGGAGACCTTGATCACCACCGGCCTGGTCCATGTGGCGGGTGAGGTGACCACCAAGGCGTGGGCCGACATCCCCGCGCTCGTACGGAACAAGGTCCTCGAAATCGGCTACGACTCGTCGATGAAGGGCTTCGACGGCGCCTCCTGCGGCGTCTCGGTCTCCATCGGATCGCAGTCGCCCGACATCGCGCAGGGCGTGGACACCGCCTACGAGAGCCGGGTGGAGGGCGATGAGGACGAGCTGGACCGGCAGGGCGCGGGCGACCAGGGCCTGATGTTCGGGTACGCGTCCGACGAGACCCCCGAGCTGATGCCGATCCCGATCCATCTCGCGCACATGCTCTCGCGCCGGCTGACGGAGGTCCGCAAGGACGGGACCGTCCCGTACCTGCGCCCCGACGGCAAGACCCAGGTCACCATCGAGTACGACGGCGACAAGGCCGTGCGCCTGGACACGGTCGTCGTGTCCTCGCAGCACGCCTCCGACATCGGCCTCGACTCCATGCTGATGCCGGACGTACGGCAGTTCGTCGTCGAGTACGTCCTCGACCAGCTCGCGCAGCACGGCATCAAGCTGGAGACCGAGGGCTACCGGCTGCTGGTGAACCCGACCGGCCGCTTCGAGATCGGCGGCCCGATGGGCGACGCCGGCCTGACCGGCCGCAAGATCATCATCGACACGTACGGGGGCATGGCCCGCCACGGTGGCGGCGCGTTCTCCGGCAAGGACCCGTCGAAGGTGGACCGCTCCGCCGCGTACGCGATGCGCTGGGTCGCCAAGAACGTCGTCGCCGCCGGTCTCGCCTCGCGCTGCGAGGTGCAGGTCGCGTACGCGATCGGCAAGGCCGAGCCGGTCGGTCTGTTCGTCGAGACCTTCGGTACGGAGACCACCGGCATCGGGAGGATCGAGGACGCGATCGGCGAGGTCTTCGACCTGCGCCCGGCCGCGATCATCCGTGATCTGGACCTGCTGCGGCCGATCTACGCGCAGACCGCCGCCTACGGCCACTTCGGCCGTGAGCTGCCGGACTTCACGTGGGAGCGCACCGACCGCGTCGACGCCCTGCGCCGGGCCGCGGGAGCCTGACCGATGGCCGCAGACACAGTCCCCGACTGGCGTTCCCGGCCCGCGGCGCAGCAGCCGCAGTGGCCGGACCCCGACGCCCTGCGCGACGTCCTTTCCTTCCTCGGATCGAGCCCGCCCCTCGTGTACGCGGCCGAATGCGACCGCTTGCGCGACCGCCTCGCCGCGGTGGCGAAGGGAGAGGCCTTCCTCCTCCAGGCCGGCGACTGCGCCGAGACGCTGGACGGCGTCAGCGTCGATCAGATCGACAACAAACTGCGCACGATCCTGCAGATGGCGGCGGTGCTGACCTACGCGGCCTCCGTTCCCGTGGTCAAAGTGGGCCGGATGGCCGGCCAGTACGCCAAGCCACGCTCGGGCAACTTCGAGACGCGCGGCGGCGTCACCCTGCCGTCCTACCGCGGAGACGCGGTCAACGGTCTCGCCTTCACCGAGGCGGCCCGCGAGCCGGACCCGGACCGGCTGCGCCGGATCTACCACGCCTCGGCCACCACTCTGAACCTCGTCCGGGCCTTCACCACCGGGGGATACGCCGACCTGCACCGGGTGCACGCCTGGAACAGGGACTTCCTGGCGCTCTCCCCGGTGGGGGAACGGTACGAGAGACTGGCCGGAGAGATCGACTCCGCCCTGTCCTTCATGCGCTCCTGCGGAACGCTCCACCGGGAGCTGGAAACCGTCGAGTTCTACTCCAGCCACGAGGCGCTGCTGCTGGACTACGAGGCGGCGCTGACCCGCGTGGACTCCCGGAGCGGAGACCTGTACGACGTGTCCGCGCACATGGTGTGGCTCGGGGAACGCACCCGGCAGCTGGACGGAGCCCACGTGGCGTTCGCGGCCGGCATCAGCAACCCGATCGGGGTGAAGCTCGGACCGGCCACCACGGCGGACGACGTACTCGCCCTGATCGACGTGCTCGACCCCGAACGGCGACCCGGCCGCCTCACCTTCATCACCAGGATGGGCGCGGAAAAGATCTGGGACGTACTGCCCGGCCTGGTGGAGAAGGTCACCGCCTCCGGCGCGCAGGTGGTGTGGACGTGCGATCCGATGCACGGCAACACCTACGAGTCGGCGAGCGGCTACAAGACGCGCCAGTTCAGCAGGATCCTCGACGAGATCAGGGGGTTCTTCGAGGTGCACCGGCAGCTGGGCACGCACCCGGGCGGCATCCACGTCGAGCTCACGGGCGATGACGTCACGGAGTGTGTCGGTGGTGCGAACGCGATCGGGGACGCCGATCTCCGCGAGCGCTACGAGACCGCCTGCGACCCGCGGCTGAACCGCAGCCAGTCGCTCGAACTGGCATTCCTCATCGCGGAAGTGTACGGGGGGCAGCGGCGTGTGCACGAGCGTCAACAACCGTGACCGGAACCGGCACTGGCACGGGAACCGGCCCTGGAACCGGCAATGGCACTGCGACGGTCCGGGGGCCTTGGGGGTGTGGCACCGTTGAGCAGGTTGCGCTGGCTGACCGCGGGGGAGTCGCACGGTCCCGCACTGGTGGCGACGCTGGAAGGGCTGCCCGCCGGCGTCCCCGTCACCACACGGACGGTGGCGGACCACCTGGCCCGGCGGCGCCTCGGCCACGGGCGCGGCGCCCGGATGGCGTTCGAGCGTGACGAGGTCACCTTCCTCGGCGGGGTACGCCACGGACTGACCATGGGCTCGCCGGTCTCCGTGCTGATCGCCAACACCGAGTGGCCCAAATGGGAGAAGGCCATGGCGGCCGACCCGGTCGATCCGGCCGAGCTCGCCGAACTGGCCCGCAACGCCCCGCTGACCCGGCCCCGCCCGGGCCACGCGGACCTCGCCGGGATGCAGAAGTACGGCTTCGACGAGGCGCGACCCGTACTGGAGCGCGCGTCCGCGCGGGAGACCGCGGCCCGCGTCGCACTGGGCGCGGTCGCCCGCTCCTACCTGAAGGAGACGGCGGGCATCGAGATCGTCTCCCACGTGGTGGAGCTGGCGTCGGCGAAGGCCCCGTACGGCGTCCACCCGACGCCCGGGGACACCGGGAAACTGGACGCGGACCCGGTGCGCTGCCTCGACGCGGACGCGGGCAGGGCGATGGTCGCCGAGATCGACCGGGCCCACAGGGACGGTGACACCCTGGGCGGGGTCGTCGAAGTGCTCGCGTACGGAGTACCGGTCGGCCTGGGCTCGTACGCGCACTGGGACCGGCGTCTGGACGCACGGCTCGCGGCGGCCCTCATGGGTGTCCAGGCCATCAAGGGCGTCGAGATCGGCGACGGCTTCGAGCTGGCCCGGGTTCCCGGATCGCGGGCCCACGACGAGATCATCGCCACGCCCGGGGGCGTCCGGCGTGCCTCCGGCCGCTCCGGCGGCACCGAAGGCGGGGTGACCACGGGCGAACTGCTTCGCGTACGGGCGGCGATGAAGCCCATCGCGACCGTCCCGCGTGCGCTCGCCACCGTCGACGTGAGCACCGGTGCGGCCGCGGCGGCCCACCACCAGCGCTCCGACGTGTGTGCCGTGCCGGCCGCCGGCGTCGTGGCCGAGGCGATGGTCGCACTCGTCCTGGCCGACGCGGTCGCGGAGAAGTTCGGCGGCGACAGCGTCGCCGAAACCCGCCGCAACGTCCGGTCCTACCTCGAGAGCCAGGAGTACCCGTGCGGATAGCAGTCTCAGGCTCCATAGCCACCGACCACCTGATGGTGTTCCCGGGAAGTTTCACCGACCAGCTGATCCAGGACAGGCTGGACAAGATCTCCCTCTCCTTCCTGGTCGACGACCTGGAGATCCGCCACGGCGGCGTCGCCGCGAACATCTCCTACGGTCTGGGCGGCCTCGGGCAGGATCCCGTTCTGGTCGGGGCCGCCGGGAGCGACTTCGCCGAGTACCGGACGCGGCTCAAGGAACAGGGCGTCGACACGGACTTCGTGCACATCTCCTCCGAGCGTCAGACCGCGCGCTTCATGTGCCTGACGGACCGCGAGGAACACCAGATCGCCTCGTTCTACTCCGGAGCCATGGCCGAAGCCGCCGGCATCGACCTGCAGCAGGTGGTCGAGCGGGCCGGGGACGTCGGAGCCGTCGTGATCTCCCCGAACGATCCCGCGGCCATGCTTCGCCACACCGACCAGGCCCGTTCGATGGGAATCGCCTTCGCGGCCGACCCCTCACAGCAACTCGCCCGGCTCGACCGTGACGAGGCCCGCCACCTCGTGACGGGAGCACGGTGGCTCTTCACCAACGAATACGAGGCGTCCCTGCTCCAGGAGCGCACCGGCTGGCGGCGTGCCGACATCCTCTCCCGCGCGGGGGTCTGGCTCACCACCCTGGGCGAGCGGGGCGTACGGATGGAAGCCGCCGGTGAACCGGTGCGCGAGGTCCCCGCCGTACCGCCGGCCGGGATCGCCGACCCGACCGGTGCCGGAGACGCCTTCCGCGCCGGGTTCATGGCCGCCGTGAGCTGGGGGGAAGGACTGGAACCGGCCGCACGGGTCGGGTGCGCGGTCGCCTCCTTCTCACTGGAGGCACTGGGCGCGCAGGGGTACGCACTCGAGCCCGCGGCCCTTCTCCAGCGACTCGAGGACTCCTACGGAGTGACATCCGCCCGGGCCATCGCCCCGCACCTGCAGAGAGGACGACGATGACGTACCTCCGGCCCTCACGACCCCTGCCGGAACCGGGCCGCCCCTCCTTCTCGTTCGAGTTCTACCCTCCCCGGTCCACCCAGGGCGACGCCCTGTTGTGGCGCTCGATCCGGCGGATCGAGGCGGCGTACGACCCGTCCTTCGTCTCGGTGACGTACGGCGCAGGCGGCTCGTCGCGGGAACGGACGGTCGGCCTGACGGAGCGCATCGCGGCCGAGACCACGCTGCGCCCGGTGGCCCACCTCACCGCGGTGGGCCACTCGGTCACGGAACTGCGGCAGGTCATCGGCTCCTACGCGGAGGCCGGCGTGCACGACCTGCTGGCGCTGCGGGGAGACCCGCCCGACGATCCGCGCGGAACCTGGGTGCCGCACCCGCAGGGCTTCCGCCATGCCGGCGAACTCGTCAGCCTGATCCGCGAGTCGGGCAACTTCACCGTCGGTGTGGCGGCGTTTCCCGAACGCCACCGCCGGTCGCCGGACTGGGAGAGCGAGATCCGGCACTTCGTCGCCAAGTGCCGCGCCGGAGCCGACTACGCCATCACCCAGATGTTCTTCCGGGCCGATGACTACCTGCGACTGCGCGACCGCGTGGCCGCGGCGGGCTGCGACATCCCCATCATCCCCGCGCTCATGCCCGCCACCGACGTACGGCAGATCCAGCGCTTCGCCGCACTGAGCAACGCCGTGTTCCCCCAGGGCCTCGCCGACGCCCTGGCACGTGCCGGAGACGACGCGGAGGCCGCCTACGCCATCGGCGTCGAGCACGCCACCGTGCTCGCCGAGCGGCTGCTCGGGGAGGGCGCGCCGGGCCTGCACCACATCACCCTCAACCGCTCGTCCGCCGCACTCGACATCCAGGAGAACCTCGGCATCCACCGCTCCACCCCCACCCGCCCGCCAGCCCTCACCCTCACCGGCTGAACGGCCGGCCGGCAGACCGAGGGCGCCCTTCAGCGGCAGATGCCGCTGAAGGGCGGTGGGCTGGGGCGCGCCCGGCCGACCTGCACCTGCTGGGAGCCGCCCTGCACGCGCGCGTACGCCCCCGGACCTACGGCAGTGCCTCCGACAACGCGCAGGTGTACCAGTCCGGTGCCAACCAGTACGTGACCCACATCCACCTCGCCGCTGAGGCCAGGGGCCAGGCCGCGCACGTAGCGCGCGAACGGGCCGACGTGGTCGTCCGGGTACTGACCCGTGCCGTCGGGGAGTGGGCGGCCCGCTGTCAGGAGCTGGAGGAACAAACAGTTCTCCGACCTCCTGGAACGGGCCGAGGCGGAACTCGGCGCCGTACGCGAGGAACTGCGTCAGCTCGGTGATGAGATCAACGGGCAGGGCGAGGGGCGGGATACCGCGCAGGTCATCGATGGACAGTGGACGCGACAGCCCGGGACGGGCGAGCAGCCGGCTCCCGTACGGGCGGTTGCCCCGAACGGCGACGGCGGTGTCCTGCCTGGCCGCCCTCCTGCCGGCACCACGAAGCGCACGCCGGTGCCCGGTCGTGGGTGCGGTGGTGGTCATTCTCGGCCTCATGCTTGCGTCGATGGCCACCTGCGAAATGCTGAACCGGGACTCGGAGGCGGACGCCGGTGATTACGCGCTCGTGCTCAGCATCGCGGCGACTGCGGTCTTCTTGATAGCCGCGTTCTTCACGCCTCTCAGCTGGCCGGGTCCTGCCGGAGGATGGGGCCTCGCGTCCGCGGTGGGTCTGGGTTAGGTGCGGCCGGTGCTGACGGCGGACGGTGTCACCGGAAGGGTCCGGCGCTGAGGTTCCGCGCTCGGCGCCGGCGAGCAGCCCGCCCAGGCGCAGCCCCGAGCTGCTCCTCGACGCCGAGGCCGTCGATGCCGAGACCGGTTACCCGAGCCGCTCGACGCGGCGCAGACCGGGCGACTGGCGTCCGTCCTGCTGCCGACGCCGTCGCCGTCGCGCCGGCCACGTTGCAGCCTCGTTCGGGAATCGACGTTCGGGTGGATGGACACGCTTCGTACCGGGCTTCCGTGACGACTACGCCAGAGGGACGGGGTCTTCCACGTACGTGCTCTCCTTCGGACCAGTGTCGGGTGGAGCGCGACGGGTTCCTCACCCAGCCAGGCGTTCCACCCACAGGAAGGCGCCGATGGCGATCACTATGGCACCGCTGATGCGCGTGACGACCGGGCGGCCGAGGGCGGCGACAGCGGACGCGCAGCCGGCCGGCTGAAAGGGAGAACGTCGAAGGGCCCCACCACAAACGGTGGGGCTCTTCACCAATGTGCCTGACGAGTCACGCCACTTCGCGTTCCAGGGGTCGGTGGGCCGGGAGTCGTGGTGGTCCTGGGCCTCATGGCGGTACTGCTCGACCCTGTCGTCCCGGATATGGCCGAAGCCGACCCGCGCGCTCAAGTTGCCTGACAGGACCCGTCTCTGAGGGCTCATCACCATCTCCTGATGCTTGCCTGCGCCGGTGTCGTCTTCGGCATCGACACCAACAACGGCGGCATGTACCTGGAGGGCGACCCGGCCGCTGAGGGCAACCAGCCGCGCTTCATCGCCTACGAGCAGCCGGCCCAGGACGGCGCCTTCCAGATCTGGAACCTCAACCACGAGTACACCCACTACCTCGACGGCCGCCACGACATGTACGGCGACTTCGCAGCCGGGCAGACCACCCCGACCGTGATGTGGGTCGAGGGTTTCGCCGAGTACGTCTCCTACTCGTAGCGCGGCATCACCTACGACAGGGCGATCGAGGAGGCGGGCAAGAACACCTACAAGCTCAGCCGGCTCTTCGGGACCACCTACGACAACGCCGACACCACCCGTATCTACCAGTGGGGCTATCTGGGCGTCCGTTACATGCTCCAGTCGCACCCCGCGGACGTGGCAACCCTGCTCGGCCACTACCGCGCAGGCGAGTACGACGCGGCCCACAGCCTGCTCCGCGACACCATCGGCACCAAGTACGACGCCGACTTCGCAGACTGGCTGAGCAAGTGCGCCGGCGGCGACTGTGGCCAACTGCCGGCCCGGAGCGGCCGGTGACCGGGGCCTCGGTCACCGACAAGAACTGAGGCAGGAGAGCCTGGTGTCCCGCGCATCGTTCGTGCGCGGGACACCAGGCCTGCCTTCGCGGGTCCGGGAGCCCCAGCCGAGCGGCTGCAGTCCAGCATGGCCAACTGAAGGCAGCGGAAGAGCGGTGTCATAGCGCTCTTCTGCCATGGCAGGTGCGATGTCCGCCGACCTGGAGGCGGCCGGCGGCAGGGTGGATCGCTTGATCTGCAGTTCGGCCGCCGCAATCCCCCCACGCCCCTGCCTCTACCCTTGAGGCCGCCGGTTGATGGACGACGAACAGCGATGGAAGCGATGGAACGGGGCGTGCGGTGAAGGCGGGGGAAGCGAATGACGGAGGACTGATAGGCAAGGTACTCGGGGGGCGTTACCGGGTGACCTCCGTGGTCGGGCGCGGCGGTATGGGAGTGGTCGCCCGGGCGGTGGACGAACTGCTGAACCGAGAGGTCGCCGTCAAGGTCCTGCGAGCCTTCACCGACGCCTCCGCGTCCGAACTTGCCGATCTGCGGACCCGGATGCAGCGGGAGGCGCAGGCCGCCGCCCGCATCCGGCACAGCGGTGTGGTCACCGTGCACGACGTGACCGAGGAGCAGGGCCTGCCGGTCATCGTCATGGAATTCGTCGACGGGCCCTCGCTCGACGACGTGTTGACGGAGCGCGGCCCGCTGGAGCCGCACGAGGCCGCGGCGATCGGCGCCAAGCTGATGGAAGCGCTCGACGCCGCGCACCGGGTCGGCGTACTGCACCGGGACGTCAAGCCCGCCAACGTGCTGATGGAGCACGGCGGGAGGGTCGTTCTCACCGATTTCGGCATCGCCACCATGGAAGCCTCCGACGACGACGCCATGGCCAAGCTGACCCGCAACGGTCAAATCGTCGGATCCCTCGACTATCTGCCGCCGGAGCGCGCGAAGGGCGTGGAGCCCGGGCCCGCGTCGGACATCTGGTCGCTCGGCATGACGCTCTATGCGGCCGTGGAGGGCACTTCGCCGTTCCGTCGCACTTCCGCTTGGTCCACGTTGTCGGCCATCGTCACGGATCCATTGCCGGAGCCCCGCCGGGCTGGACCACTCGCGCCGGTGCTCCAGGCGCTGATGGCGAAGGAAGCGGAGGACCGGCCCACCGCAGACCAGGCGCGCGGCATGCTGGAGCGCGTCGCCTCGGGCCGGACGGTGTCCGAGGGCCCGGCCCCCACACCCATGGTGGTTCCCGGGGCTGCGGCCGCCGTCGCACCGCAGCCCGTGGCGCACGCGGCCGCAGCCGCACCCTCATCGCATCAGCGGCCGCCGTCGTCCTCCTCGCCGCAGGCGGCGGCATCACCTACGCCCTGACCGGCCAAGAGGGCGGCACGACCGCGAACGGTGCGCAGGCGACGCCGCCCGCCGTGAGTTCCCCGGCGAGCAGCGGCCCGTCGTCCTCCGTTGCTCCGGGCGCCTCCTCGAAGCCGTCTCCCTCGGCGAACAAGACGGGTCCCACGACGACGCCCGGCAACAACGGTGCCAAGCCGGCCGCGAGCCCGTCCGCCTCTCCGGAGAGCAAGCCCAGTTCCACGGTGAAGGAGCCCACCCCGGTGTCGACGGCCTGCACCGGCTGGAGTCACGAGAACCGCAGCAACGGCTACGGCTACCTGCTCGACAACTCCCACCTCTACACCGGGCCGTACGCGGAGTGCAGCTACGTGTCCGTGGTCAAGACCGGCGTGAAGGTCTATTACCACTGCTACATCACCAACGCCCATGGCAACAAGTGGATCTACGCCCGTGCCGAGGGCACGAACACCGAAGGCTGGATGTCCAGCACCCACCTCACCCGGGAGAGCGGCACACTGGCCCGCTGCTAGCTTGACTCTGTCGGGGATCTCGGAGCTGTCGAGGTCACTGGGCCGCCGACCTCCGTGGCCGAGACCGCTTCCATGACGGCCGTGCCCGGAGGACGCATCAGTCGGGCCCGGCGCGGGGGCTCCATCTGTCGGCATCCTTTGAACGACGACGTACCTGTGAGTAAGGCGTGCCCGGCCTGATCCCGACGGCTTGTGCAGCGGCCTGGAGCGAGGGGTGCTGGGCCGCCGTAGCGAACCGGAAGAGCCACTGGCTTCGTTGGGGCCGGACACGTACTGGGCGGAGGATCTCGGGTGCGGTAAAGGCGGTTGTGGCGGCGCAGCGGCGCGTCGTGACGTGGCTGCGGCCGCCTTTGCGGCGCGTGGGGATGCAGTAGGCGCTGGCGTAGGCCGCCTCCGTCTGCTCGTCGTCGCAGGCGAAGCCCTCCCCGAAGCGCGCGTGGACCGCTGCGTGGGGCCCGCCGACCGGCAGCCGCGGAAGCGGTCCTCGCGGACATGGTGGTCAGCCGGTGCAGGACGACAAGTTCGTGGCGATCTATTCTCCCCAGCCGCGCCCCAACGGGGCTTCGTTCTCCCCAGGTTCTCCCCAGCCGTGGCCGCCTCCGAGAGGCCATCGCCGCTGGTTGGAGGGCTCGGTCCGGGTGGCGGGACCGACTACTCAACGTGGAGGAGGAGCCGGGGCAGGCCATTATGCGCCAGGCAGTTCGTCGCCGTCCGTGGGGCGTTGCGGACGTGGTCTGGCTGGTCGGACCCCGACACCTCAGCGACGTAGAAGCGCGCGCCGGCGAATCCGTAGAGAGCTTCCCGGCTGTTCCGCCGCGGCGAGAGCGGCTCGGAGAAAAGCAATGGGGTGGGTCAGCGCCTCATCTCGGGTGGATGCTGTGCGCCCCCTGACACGACGACTGCAGTGGTCGAATCCGGCGGGATCCGTCCGCCCTCATTTCGCGTCCGTCTGTGGGGGCGGCACAGCCCCGAGGACCGCCCCAGGCCTCGCGGAGGGGCGTGAGGGGCAGCGGTGGGAAGAGCCCGACACGTCTGGGAGGGCAGGAGGAACATGGCGGCCACGGCAGCGAAGAGAGTTGCCGCGCCGGCCAGGAGGGCCGTGCCGGTCAGGCCGGCGACAAAAGATTCGCGTGCTGCTGCGAAGAGTTGCTCGCGCAGGGACTCCGGCAGTGTGGGGGTGGTGGCGATCGGCATGAGGCCTTGGTGGGCGACGGTCTGGGCCAGAGATGCGGGCACGTCGGTACCGGCGAGGTGGTCGGCCATGCGATGGCTGTGGATCGTCACGAGGAGGGATCCTTGTAGGGCTACGCCCAGGGCCGAGCCGATCTGACGTGTGGCGTCGTTGACGGCTGAGCCGAGTCCGGCCTGGTCGCCCGGGGTTGCTCCCATGACGGTCTCCGTCGCGGCCGCTGCGGACAGCCCCGCCCCCACGCCCGCGACCGTCTGGAAGACGACGAGGTGGCCGTACGCGGAGTTGGCGGTCGTGGTGGCGAGGAAGGCGAAGGCGGCCGTCGCGACGATCAGCCCTGCCACGATCGGGAACCGGTTGCCCCACCGGGCTGCGAGTGGCAGGGTGCCCACGGCCCCGATCACGAGTCCGGCCGGGAGAGCCAGGGTTCGCAGCCCTGCCTGCCAGGGCGTGTAGCCCAGTACCCCTTGCAGGTAGAGGGTGGTGATGAACAGGGCTCCGAACAGGGAGAACGACATGAGGGCCAGGACCGCGGCCCCCACCATCACGGAGGGACGGCGCAACAGGGAGAGCGGCAGCATCGGATGCCGGGCAGTGGCCTGTCGGGCGGTGAACGCCGCGAGCAGGAGGCCGGCAGCACCGAAGGCCGCCAGGACGGGGGTTCCGGTCCAGCCGCGCGTCGGGGCCTCGATGAAGGCCCATACCAGGGACAGCAATCCGGCGGCGGACGTGAGGGCGCCGGGCACGTCGATGGGTTTGCCCGATCCGCGCGACTCGGGCACCACCAGCACAGCGAGCACGACCGTGACGGCGGTGATGGGCAGGTTGATCCAGAAGCCGGCGCGCCAGGAGAAGTGCTCGACGAGCCAACCGCCGATCACGGGTCCGGTGAGACCGCCCGCGCCGAGAACCGCCGTCCATACCGCGATGGCCCGCCGGCGCAGCTGCGGTTCGGGAAAGAGGTTGTGGATGGTCGACAAGGTGGCGGGCATCAGCAGGGCCGCTCCCGCGCCCATGCCGCCGCGCGCCGCGATGACCTGCTCCGGTGTCCGGGCGAGGGCGCCCAGCAGTGACGCTCCAGCACACAGTGCCAGTCCGATGACGAAGGCGCGCCGGCGTCCGATGCGGTCGGTCAGTGCACCGGCCGTCAGGACGGTGCCGCCCAGGACGAGGGCATAGCCGTCGACGATCCACTGGATCTGGGCCATCGACGGCTGGAGATCAGCCTGCAGATCGGGGACGGCGACATTGAGCATGGTCATGTCGATGCCCAGGAGGAACAGGCCCAGGCACACGGTCAGCGTCGCCGCCCAGCGTCGAAGGTAACCCGATTGCCGTGTCGTGGTCTGGTTCACGGCTGGGTTGCGTATCGCCTGGCGGCGACGAGGTCCTTACCGAGCCGGTCGGTCAACTCGCGTGCCTGGTCGCGGGGGTAGGCGTGGGAGCCGGGGAAAATGCGCGGTGTGACCGGCTGAGCCGACAGGTCGCTCCAGGTGCGCAGGCACTCCGGGGGGAAGACGGCGTCGTCGCGGGCGCCGTATACGGAGAGCGGCAGGTCCAGGGGCGGTTCGTCGTACTGGCGGTACTGCAGTGCCATCAGCATGTCCGCGAGGAACGGTGTGTACGCCGTGGCCATGGCGCGGGGATCGGCCAGGAGTTCCTCCGGGATGGGGCCGTAGAGGTCGGCCAAGCGTGCGCGACCGGCGAGCATGACCCGGGCGAGCTGTGCGATGGGCGCGTCGAGGTGCGGGGCGGGCCACGCGGAGAGCGCGAGGAGCAGGGGACCGCAGTGGTGCCTGCGACGCAGGGCGCGGGCGGTCGCGTAGGCAAGCAGGGCTCCGACACAGTGCCCGAACAGGGCGAACGGTCGCCGGTCGTCCGCTTCCTGGATCACCTCGGCCAACCGGTCGGCGACCTGGTGCGGGTCGGTCAGGCACAGCTGCTCGGCGAGAGCTCCGCGGCCCGGCAACTGCAGGGCGAACAGATCCACCGTCTCGGGGAGGTGCTCGGCCCAGGTTCGGTAGAAGCCGGGACCCAGACCCGCGGGTGGTACGCACACCAAGCGCAGAGCCGCGGCGGGCCGACGAGTGATCGCGACGAGTGAAAGCCGGCCGGGCGGGGAGTGGCCGATGGGCGATGCCACGAGATGGTGTCCTCTCAGCTTTGCGTCGGGCCCGGGTGCGGCGCAGGGTTCGGCGTCGCACCCGGGCGGCGGTCAGTCGTTCGCGACCGCCCGGTAGCCCAGGCGGGTGAGGACGCGTTGGGCGATCTCCGACAGATGCGCGGCTCCGGTCACTTCCACCACGGGGAGTTCACAGCCGAGGTCGCGGCTCACCACGGCGGTGAATTCCAAGGCCATCAACGAGTCCACGCCCAGCAGGTCCAGACGTCGGTCGCGGTCGATGCGTTCCGGGGTGGTCTGCAGGACGCCCGCCAAGAGCTCGGAGAGTTTCTTCTCGACCAGCTTCGCGGCCTGTGCGGGAGTGGCGTCGCCGAATGCGATCCGCATCCGGTCCGCGAATCCGGTTTCGTCCCTTTCGCGGAGCAGCCCGGCGGTGCGCGGTACTGCCAGGTGGGGCGTGAGACGCCCCAGCCGGTCCCAGTCGAAGTGACCGACGGTGACGACCCGGGCGTCCGGATGGACCAGCAGTCGATCCAGTTCCGTGAGGGCGTCTGCGCAGGTCAGCTCATTGAGCCCCAGTGCGGCCATCTCGTCGTTTCGTCCGGATCGGTGCACGTACCCGGAGTCGCCGATGGCGCCCCACTGGACGGCCAGGGCCGGTACGCCGGCCCGGTGACGGTCGCGGACCAGCGCCTCCAGGACCATGTTGCCGGACACATAGGGGGCTTGTCGGATGTTGCCGATCAGGGCAGCCACGGAGCTGTAGACGACGAAGAAGTCCAGGGAGCGGTCGCGGGTGAGTGTGTCCAGGAGCAGGCCACCGGTCATCTTGGGGCCCAGGACCGTACGCAGGCGCTCGTTCGACAATCCGGCCAGCGGCGCGTCGTCGAGAACCATGGCCGCGTGGACGACACCGGCCAATCGGCGTCCGGAAGCGCCGATGTCGTCGAGGACGCGTCGCAGGGCGGCTTCGTCGGTGACATCCGCCGCGTAGGCGGTGACGTCGGTTCCGTCATCGCGGAGGTCCGCCAGGAGTGAGGCGGCTTCGGGGGCCTCGGTGCCGCTGCGGCTGAGAAGGGTGAGGTGACGCGCGCCGCGGGCGGCGAGGTGGCGTGCGGTGGCGGCACCGAACCCGCCGAGGCCGCCGGTGACCAGGTACGTGGCCGTGGAGTCCAGGTCGGGCCCGGTCAGCGGGTTCTGGACCTGTACACCCTCCTCGAACGTGATCACGATCTTGCCGGTGTGCCGGGAGTGCTGGAGGCTCGTGAACGCCTCCTCGATGCGCCGGGCCGGGTAGGTGCGGAAGGGCAGCGGGTGATACGTGCCGTCGTGCACGGCGGCGGCGAGAGCCGCCAAGGCGGTGTCCAGGACGGCTGACGTCCCTCCGACCATGGTCGTCAGGTCGACGCCGAAGAACGCGAGGTTGTGCACGAAGGGGGCCAGCGGAAGCCGACTGTCCATCAGGAAGTCGCGCCTGCCCAGCTCCAGGAACCTGCCGTGCGGTTTGAGCACGCCCACGCTGCGGACAAGTGCTTCGCCGGCGAGGGAGTTGAGGACCACGTCGACGCCCTGTCCGGCGGTGAGGTCCTTGACCTGTTCGGCGAAGTGCAGTCGGCGCGAGTCCAGGACGTGTTCGACGCCCAGGAGTCGCAGCAGATCGCGCTTCACGGGGGTTCCCGCGGTCGCGATGACATGTGCTCCTACCCGGCGGGCGTACTGGAGGGCGGCCAGGCCGACTCCGCCCGCCGCGCCGTGTACCAGGAGCGTCTCGCCCGCGGCGAGTCGCGCCAGGTGCCCGAGACTGTATTCGACGGTCAGGCCGACCAGCAGCAGCGTGGCGCCCTCGGCGAACGTCATGTCGGCAGGCAGGGTCATGGCGCGGTCGGCGTGGACCACCGCGTGTGAACCGAAGCAGCCTTCCCCCATCGCTGCGACGCGGTCGCCCGGGGCGAAGGCGGTGACCCCAGGGCCCACCGCGGTGATCACTCCGGCGCATTCGAAGCCGATACCGGCGCTGTCCGGCCGGCCGGTCGAAGCGGCCGGAACCTGCCCGGTCGCGATCATGACGTCTTTGTAGTTCAACGCGGCCGCTCCGACGGCGACCACGACCTCGCCCGCCCGCGGGCGGGGAATGTCGGCGGGGCGCCAGCCCAGCCGGTAGTGCAGTCCCGGCGAGTTCAAAGTGAGCGTGAAGCCATCGGCGCCGCTGAAGCCTTGTGGCGGGTCCAGCGGCCTGACCACCGTCACGAACCGGCCCGCCGGCGTGAGGAGAACCTCGTCCTCCTCCGGTCGCAGCACCATTTCCCGCGTTGCGCGTTCAGCCAGCAGTTTTCGATTTTCGGCGTCCCGTACTCCGGCGAGGGCGATCCGGCGGACGGTCAGCTCCTGGTGCTCGTTCGCCAGGGTGCGGGCTGCGCCCCACACCGCGGCGGATTCGGGCACGGGTGGCGTGGACACGACGGCGTCGGGGTCACAGCTGACCACCCACACAGTGAGATCGGCGGGGTCCGGCCGCCGCTCGCAGGCGGCACCGATTGCCCCCAGCACCGCCAGATGGCGCACCGCCGTCTCGGTCTTCTCGGTCGCCGACCTGGCTTCGTCGGCTTCGACGGCTTCGGCGATCAGGACGACGTCGGTCGGAGACTGCTCGCCGCACAGCAGTGCCGTCCACGACTCGACGGTGTCCTCGACGGAAACGGCACGGACTGCAACGCCGTGGCCGTGCTCACGCAGGGCGGCAACCATGGAACCTGTCATCGGGGTCTGCGTACGGCTGTTTCGCGGCAGCTCGCCCACCAGCCATGTGCGGGACCCGGTGTCGTGCGCGGCCGCCTCCGGGACGTCACCCGGATCGATGTCGTGGGAGCGAGGCCGGCGGGCAGCGAGGATGACCGAGTTGTCGCTGAGCGAGGCAGGTGATGCCGGTCCGCTCTGCGCGGTGGCGGAGAATCCGCAGTCGCGCAGGACGGACTCCCACTCATCGCGCGCCAACAGCGGCCCTGCGGGACGCAGCTCGTCGTCGGTCGCCTCCCAGAACGAGTCCAGCAGACCGAAGACCGGTGCGAGCAGGCTGTTGTCGTGGTACTCCAGCGCGAGCAGGTGTCCGCCGTCGGCCAGCAGGCCCGCGACGCGGCGCAGAGCGTCCTTCAGGTCCTTCGTGGCGTGCAGGACGTTGGATGCGACCACGATGTCGAAGGAGGATTCCGCGAATCCCTGGCCGGCAGGGTCGGCATCCAGATCCAGGGCCCGGTAGTCGACGAAGTCGTAGCGGGACAGCCGATGCTTGGCCTGTGCGAAGAAGGCGGGCGAGATGTCGGTGAAGGTGTAGCGGGTGCGCTCGGGTGGCAGGTGCGGCACCAGCGCGGCCGTGGTGGCTCCGGTACCTGCGCCCACTTCAAGGATGCGCAGCGGTCGATCGCGCGGCCAGCGTTCCACGATGCCCGCCATGAGCGTTTCGCAGCTTCGGCCCTGATGGCCCATGGCGACGCCGTCGTAGAAACGCGCGGCCAAGGCGTCGGTGTCGGAGAACAGCAACTCCAGAGGACTGGTGGTCCGCCGAAGGACCCCGCTCAAGTGCTGTCCGCAGAGACCGTACGTCTGCGCCATGACGGCCCAGCCCGGGTAATCCTTCAACAGCGCGTCGAACAGCTCCTGCGGGGCGGGTTCCCCCGTCAGGCGCCAGCGATCGGTCCCCTCAGCGGCCAGGACACCGTGCTCGACTGCCGTGCCCAGCAGATGGTGCAGCAGCCGAGTGCACTTGGCATCGGCACCTGCCGCAAGCAGCGACTCCACCGTCACGACGTCGGTCTCGGGCAGGAGTTCGCGTACGGCGGCGCCGACGAAGTGCGCCACCATCCGCAGCAGGTCCGTGCGGAAGGCACCGTACGGCCCTGCGGACCACCCGGCGGCGAGCGCGCCCAGGTTCTCCTCACAGGTGGCGAATACCTCCTGGGGAGACGGCAACGGTACCGGGCGGACCGCCTCGCCGGGCAACGGTGCGGCACGCAGTACCTCCGTCAGCCTCTGGGGTCGCGGCGGACGGCCCGCCTCGAAGCGGCGGAGCTTGCAGCCCAGGACCTCCAGCGTGACCACCCCGTCGGTGTCGCTGACCGTGATGTCCCACACGACCTCCTGCGTCGCGGTCGCCGTCCGGGCCCGGACATGCACCAGCCCGGTCTCGGACATCGGCTGCCAGGCGCGCACCGTCTCGATCGAGGCGGGCAGGAACGGGCAGGCATCCCCGCCGAGGGCGGCGATGAGCGGCATGCCCGCCTGGAGGGCACCGTCCAGCAGGGTGGGGTGGGCCTGATGCCCGGGCGAGGGCTCGATCGTGCACCTGTACGCGGCCAGCACCTCCCCGGGCCCGGTGCGCAGCGCGGCCAGGGGCCGGAACGCTGGCCCGTAGGGCAGGCCGGCCCGCGCGCAGGCGGCGTAGTGCTCGTCCACGGACACCGCCTCGGACAGACGGGCTCCGACCAGGCCAGGGTCCAGGGCCGGCGGCCGGTCGCGCAGCAGGCGCCGGACCCGGCCGCGGGCGTGTTCGTTCCAGTCGCCCTGCTCGCCGCTTCGGCTGCTGACGACGAGCACCCCGTCCGGGGCCAGGCTCGTCGACAGCTGGACCCGCATGTCCGGATCGTCGAACGGCAGCGTCAGGGCCCGGCCGATACGCAGGCCGGTCACCTCGATCGGGGCATCGAGGATCTCTCGCCCCGCACCCAAGGCCATGTCCACGTATCCGGCGGCGGGCCACACCACCGCCCCCGACACCACGTGATCGCCCATCCACGTCAAGGAGTTCGCTTCGACCTGCCGGCGCCAGACGGGATCGGCAACCGGCTGCCGGGCACCCAGGAGTGGATGCTGCGCCCGCTGGGACGCCGCCTGCGCGGTGTCCTCCAGCCACCAGTCCGGGTGACCGTTCCAGTGCCGCTCCCGCTGCCAGGGGTATGCAGGCAGATCAGCCACCCTTCCCTGCCGTGGGAAGACCACCGTCCAGTCGACCTGCGCACCGACGGCCAGCAACCGCGCGTAGGCCTCGTCAAGCGCCGCCGGACCCGGCAGCGAGCGCGACACCGTCGTCACGACGGCGACCGGCTGTGTCCGCTTCGCCGCCGCCCGCCGCAGATACGTGCTCAGTACCGGGTGCGGGCCGATCTCCACGAGCACATCGCACTGGTGCTCGGCACCGGTCAGAGCGTCGACGGCCTCGGCGAAGCGCACCGGCTCTCGGACGTTGCGCCACCAGTACGAGGCGTTCAGCTCCGGGCCCGCCAGGGCCTCCCCGGTAACGGTGGAGATCAGCGGGATCCGGCACTTGCCCGGGCGCACGTCGGCCAACGCCTCGCGCAGCGGGGCCTCGATGATGTCCATGGCCGCGCTGTGGAAGGCGTAGTCCAGGCCCAGATCCAGGAAGAAGACGCCCTCGTCGTCCAGGCGGCCCCCGAACTCCTCCAGCGCCGTCGACTCACCGGCGATCGTCACGTCCTGGTCGGAGTTGACCCCGGCTACGGCCAGGCGTTCGCCGTAGCCCTCGGCGGCCAGCCGCCCACACGCGGCGTCCGCCCCGAGCCCGACCGCCGCCATCCGGCCCGATCCCGCCGTCGCCGCCTGGGCGCGGCTGCGCTCGGCGATCACGCGACATGCCTGGGACCGGCTCAGCGCACCCGAACAGTAGGCCGCTGCGACCTCACCCACGCTGTGGCCCACGACCGCCGCGGGTTCGACACCGCGGGCGGCCAGTGCGGCCACGACACCGGCCTGCACCGCGAAGAGCAGGGGCTGTGCCACCTCGGTACGGTGCCAGCGCGACGGGTCCGGTGCCCTGGCCAGCTCCGACAGCACCGACCAGCCCAGCATCGGCGCCAACTCCGCGTCCACCGCCGCGACCTCGGTCGTGAACGCGAGGTCCCCGCTCAGCAGATCGGCGCCCATGCCCACCCACTGGGACCCGTTGCCGTCGAAAACGAAACCCACCCGGCCGAGGGAAACCGAGGCCGCCGAAACCGCCCCGGCCGCGGGCTTTCCCTCCGCGACGGACCGCAACGCCGCCGCGACCTGCTGGGGGCCGTCGGCGAGCACGGCGATCCGGTGTTCCTGCCCCGCCCGGCGGCGGCAGGCGGTGAACGCGGCGTCGTAGAAGGCATGTGCGGGCTCCGCGCCGGGTTGCTCCGCTTTTTCCTGGAAGTGCTCACCCCACGCATGCGCTGCGGCTGCGAGCGCCTGGGGTGTCCGCGCGGACACCACCACCGGCAGACGCCCCGTACCACCGGCCGCGTCCTTCGCCGACGACGGCCCATCCGACATCGACGGTGGACCATCCGATGAGCGGACCGACCCGGCACCGGGCGCCTCGGCCAGGACCACGTGAGCGTTGGAACCCCCGAAGCCGAAGGAGTTCACCCCCACCACGCCCCGGCCGCTCGTGTGCAGCGGCCGTTGCTCGGTCACCGGCTCCAGCCCCAGAGAGGCGAAGTCGATGGCCGGGTTCGGCGGCACGGCATGCACCGTTCCGGGAATCGTCCGCTTCCGCAGGACCAGCAGCCCCTTGAGGAGACCCGCTACGCCCGACGCCGCTTCCAGATGCCCGAGGTTGGACTTCACCGACCCCACCGGCAATGGCGCCGTCGCTCGCCGCCCCCGGCCCAGCGCCCTTCCCAGGGACTCGCATTCGATCGGATCGCCGACCTGCGTCCCCGTGCCGTGAGCCTCCACGTACGCCACCTCATCCGGGCCGATGCCCGCGGTCACGTACACGCGCTCCAGCAACGCAGCCTGTGACCGGGCGCTGGGCAACGTCAACCCGGCGGTGCGGCCGTCCGCGTTGACCCCGCTCGCCAGGATCACCGCATGGACGCGGTCCCCGTCCGCGAGCGCCGCGGCCAACGGCTTGAGCAGGAGTACACCAGCGCCTTCGGAGCGGACGTACCCGTCCGCCTGCGCCGAGAACGGCCGGCACCGCCCCGTGGGCGACAACATCGAAGCCTGCGAGAACCCCGCGAAGCCGTAAGGGTTGAGAATGACGTTCACCCCACCCGCGAGAGCCAGCGGAGCGCGCCCCGAGCGCAGCGCCTCACACGCCTGGTGCACCGCCGTCAGCGCGGAAGAACACGCGGTGTCCACCGCGTTCGAGGGGCCGTGGAAGTCGAACACGTAGGAGAGGCGATTGGCGGTGTTGCAGGACGCCGAACCGCCCATCGTGTACGGGCTGATCGTGCGAGGCCGTCGCTGCTGCAGGTCCGTGTAGTCGTGCGAGGAAACGCCCATCACCACTGCCGCGTCACTGCCTGCGAACTTCGCCGGATCGATCGCGGCGTCGTCGAACGCCTCGACCGCGCACTCCAGCAGCAGCCGCTGCTGAGGATCGATTCGCGAGGCCTCCTTGGGAGAGATCCCGAAGTACCCCGCATCGAACGACGCCACGTCGTCGAGTAATCCGCCGGCCGCGGTGTAGGACTTGCCGGCCCGTGCCGCGCCGGCGGCCACGAAGGCCGCCGTGTCGAATCGGCCGTCGGGGACCTCACCGACCAGATCCCGGCCCTCTTCAAGAGCAGTCCACAGACCACCCAGGGATGTGATCCCGCCTGGAAGGCGCAGACCGACCCCCACCACTGCCACTGCGTCTCCAGCCGGACTCCCGGGTACCGAGCCTGGGCACGAGACATCGATCTCAGCTGACAAAGCAAACCTCCGCAGAGCCAGAAGGGGAGCATTCCCAAACCGCCGGAATCTCGATGCAACCAGCAGCGGGGCAACGGGCAGGCCGGACGCACACCAACGTCTCCCGACCGTGATCGACATGTCCAATCAGATCCGATCTACCGCTGACATTCACCCGTTCGGCGGGCGTGCGCGCTGGTCGTAAGGGCAATGGCACACCCCCTTTCCGATCACTGACGCTGAACGATGGCCAGCTGCGGCGCGCGCCGCCCGGCGGCAGGCTCGGCGAAGACCCGGCTTGTGGACTGCCCGCGGCGGTCCGTGTCCATCACGGAGCCGACGAGACTGCCGTGGGTCCGCTCGGCCGCCGCCCGGCCACCGTCGGACAAGGCCGACGCCCACCGCGCCACAGAGGCGGCGGTGAGCCCGATCCAGGTATGGGGACGGGCTACGCAACGCCCACGGAGAAAGGCCGCTGTCATGGGCCCCGCGCGGATCGCGTCCCGCCGCGCTCTGCCTATGCCGCAGGAGCGGGACTCGCTGCAGATGTTCGGCAAGGTGAGGTAGGCGCTGTCCGACTGCGGGTGGCAGTCAGCCACAGGGCATGACGTGCGACCTGCGCGCGACACCCGGGAATCGGCCTGGGTGGCGGCGTGGCAGCTCCAGCAAAGTGGTCAGCGGGTGCAGGACGACAAGTTCGTGGGGATGTATTCTCCCCAGCCGCTCCCCAGAGCGCGCCGCTTCCGATTTTCTATGGGCAGATGCAATCAAGTACGCGGGTGACGTCATCAGTTGCTGGGTCTAGAGCCAGTCCCGACGCTTGAAGATGAGGTACAGACTCAGGCAAACTACTGCCATGAGGGCCACGGCGAAGGGGTATCCCAACACCCAGCGTAGCTCTGGCATGGCTTCGAAGTTCATGCCGTAGATGGTGCCGACCAGGGTCGGAGCGAAGAGGATGGCGGCCCACGAGGAGATCTTCTTGATCTCCTCGTTCTGTTCGAAGCCGGCCTCGGCGAGGGCGCGCATTTCGGCGTTCTGTTGTTGGGAGACCAGGGTGGCGTTGACCGTCAGGATTTCGGTGAGGGCCTGGCGGAAGCCGTCCACGCGTTCGCTGGTGTGCGTGACGTGGTCGGCGACGTCGCGGAGGTAGCGCTGGAGTTCCTCGTCCGTGCCGTACTTCGCGAAGCCGGCCATCAGGTTGTGGAGCATGCCGACCAGGGGGCGGGTGGCGCGTTGGAACTCGACCATTTCGCGGGAGAGTTCGTAGATGCGGCGGGAGACCGCCGGGTCGCCGCGGAAGACCTCCGTCTCGATCTCGTCGATGTCGGTCTGGACGCCCTCGACGACCGGGGCGTAGCCGTCGACCACCGCGTCGAGGATGGCGTACAGGGCGGCCTCCGGGCCGAGTGAGAGGAGTTCGGGGTTCTCCTCCATGCGGCGGCGGACGGAGGAGAGGTCCGGGGCGCCGCCGTGGCGGACCGTGATCAGGAAATCCGGGCCGACGAAGATGTGGAGCTCGCTGAAGTCGACCTCCTCCTGGACGTCGAGGTAGCGGGCGGCGCGCAGGACGACGAAGAGGGTGTCGCCGTAACGCTCCAGCTTGGGGCGTTGGTGTGCTTCCAGGGCGTCCTCGACGGCGAGTTCGTGAAGGTTGAACTCGGCTGCCAGGGAATGGAGTTCGGGTTCCGTGGGTCGGTGGAGGCCGATCCAGGCCATCCCGTCCGACTCCTCTCGCAGCAGCCGGAAGGTGTCGGCCAGGGTGGCGGGGGAGGCGACCCGGCGGCCGTCGCGGTGACCTGCCGCTTCTCAGCACCGTCTCTTACACAAATTTAACCCGATCAAAAATT